>JBDHXA010000004.1:0-76789 GCA_039810485.1 Chlorobiota bacterium
AAAGCTACGGCGTAGCAGGCAGAATACATTGCTCTGAGGGATTTATAGAGAAACTAGCCGAAAACAACAGTTTTAAGCCGTATTTACGCGGAGAAATTGAAATTAAAGGCAAAGGCATAATGAAAACATATTTTTTAGAGAAAATTTAGAAGGAAATTATCTTATTTCTTACTTTGTAAATTACGCTGATTCAATAGTAAACTTAAACGACTGAATTTGATAATTCAACAGCGACCAGCAACGTCTTAATAATTAAAAACTTTAATTAAGTGTCTCAACATAAAATATTTACAATCTTATCATAAATCTGAAAACAATACATTCAAACTCTCAAGAAACATACACGTCAAGAAAAAAATATAAATCATGGTTAACAACAAAGTTTCACAGCCAGCTAAATCATCGGATAATTGCATTGTTTCAACGATTAGCAGTACATTATGGCGCAACAAGAAAAATAAAAGAAATAATTATTTGCTTGTCCTGCAAACTATGCAAAAGTTTTTTCTTGTTGCAGCGATGCTATTTTTATTGCCTCTAAGCGTTTCGTCGGTGCAATTCAAGCCGCTGAGATATAAATTTGAGAAAGGTCAGCACATTTCCGTTGAAGTTATGATTGAGTCGAGCCAAATGCGATTCGGAAAAATACCGATTGTCGCGGACAGCATAGACGAGCGAGGAGGAACGCATCTGACAATTTTGCCGACCGAATATGGGAATTATCTTGGCGGTGCGAAGTTTAACGCTATTCTGACGCCGCGAGGACAATTGCGCGTAGAACCAGCGGTAGATTCGCTAAACCGCGCAATTATGCAATCGCTGAAAGCAGATAGCTTTTATTATCAAATTTGGGGAAATGACGCCATAATGACAGTCTATCAATTTCTCTTTCCATATTTGCCTCGTTCAGGCAATATTGCCGCTGCTCTCGACACTATTCAAGATGCCTCTTATGTGCAGCGAAAGCTTATGAGCGACGAGGGAAATGAAGACCAACCAATACAATTAATGTCGACTCATCATGTTCGCACAAAACATCATCGTGGCAAAACTTTCAAGCAGAAAGGCGTAAAATATTATCGTTTGTATCGAACAGAGGAAGAAACCGAAGAAAATTGTCTGACACGCAATGTATATAAATTTTGGCGTTCAGTCGCTGAAACAGAATGGGTAGTAAGAGAGCGCGACGGCGCCATGCTTCAAGAAAAGATGTTAGTATACAAAAAAACTCACGACGGCGAATGGCAGGCAATCACAAGAACTTTCGACGCATCAGGCGGAATGTTTAAGTAAAACCTTGCTTTGCAAAGAAAAGCCCGCTTTATGGCGGGCTTTTCTTTTTTAAGATTCTTTCGGCTTTATTCTTCATCATGCTTATGCGCTTGATAATCGGCTGCAAGCTTTTGTTGGACGAGAGGCGGAACAGGCATATATTCGGCAAATTGCTTTGAGAAAGTGGCTCTTCCCTGCGTCATAGCGCGCAGAGCCGACGAATATTTATCCAATTCGGCCAATGGCATACGCGCTTTAATAAACTGATAATGACCTTCGGAGTCAATGCCAATAATAATGCCTCGTCGCGAGGGCAGATCGCTCATAACATCGCCTACGAAATCCTCCGGCACAATAATTTCGACATCATACATAGGCTCGAGAATTTTTGGATCTGCCTGAACAAAACAATCTTTGAATGCCATCATTCCGGCAGTTTTGAAAGCTGCTTCATTCGAGTCGACAGGATGCATTTTGCCGTCAAAAACCGAAACGCGAATGTCGCGCGCAGGACTGCCTGTAAGCGGTCCTTCTGTCATTTTTTCCATCACGCCTTTGAGTATGGCCGGCATAAAGCGCTGGTCGATTACTCCGCCCACAATACAATTCAGAAACACAAGTTTGCCTCCCCAAGCCAAATCATGCTCTTCCGTTCCGCGAACGGTGATTCCTGCCGGCGGCGCCATTCCATCGAAAAATGGCTCTACGAGCATATGAACTTCGGCAAACTGACCGGCTCCTCCGCTTTGTTTTTTATGGCGATACATGCCCTTTACGCCTTTTTGAATTGTTTCGCGATACGGCACCTTCGGCTCGTGAAATTCTACCTCTAATTTGAAGCGATTAGCCAAACGCCATTTTATTGAGGTTAGATGAATATCGCCTTGGGCATGAATGATCATTTGCTTTAACTCTTGTGAATGTTCGATCACAATAGTTGGATCTTCCTCATGTAAATGATGCAATGCAATACCGAGCTTATCCTCCTCGCCTTTTTTTGCGGGAGAAATTGCAATGCGAATTTTTGGGTCGGGAAATTGGATAGGCGCTAATGTAAGGTCGAAACCTTTGTCATGAAGCGTATTATTAACATGAGTATTTTTTAGTTTAACTGTTGCTCCTATATCGCCAGCATACAAGGGGTTAACCTCGTTTCGCTTCTTGCCGTTCACAGTAAAAATTTGACTTAGTCGTTCGCTTGCGCCTGTTTGCTCGTTGAAGAGATCCTGACCAGGCGTTACCTTGCCAGAATACACGCGAAAGAACGACATTTCGCCGAGATGCGCTTCGCTGATTGCTTTGAATACAAAGGCGCACGTTTTGCCATCGGGATTGCAGGGCAGAGAAGTTCCATTAGCTGTAATTTTTGGCGGCATTTCCACCGGAGCAGGCACCACATTGTCAATAAAGCCCATAAGTCGTCCGCTGCCCATATTTAGCTTGGCCGAAATACAAAAGACCGGAAATATTTGACGGCTTATCATTGCTCCCTGCAAACCCTTGCGCATTTCATCTTCGTCAAGCTCGCCTTTCTCAAAATAGAGGTTCATCAAGCTTTCGTCGTTTTCTGCAATAATTTCAATAAGCTCGTTATGAAGCGCTGCAGCTTTTTCTTTTTCGTCGGCAGGTATAGGCAATTTTTCCGGTTTGCCGCCGCCTTCAGGGAAACGGTACATTGTCATTTTGAGCACATCAATGATGGAATCAAAGCCCAAGCCCTCGTTGTAAGGATATTGAACCACTGTTACCTCGCGGCCAAAACGTTCTTTGGCTTGCTCTACAGCGCGGTCGAACTTTGACTGCTCCATATCTGTTTTGTTTATTGCAATAATCATTGGAGTCTGAAATTGCTTAGTGTACTTCCACACTATTTCAGTTCCTACTTCAACGCCATTTACGGCATTTAACACCATGATTCCAGTATCGACAACTCGCAGAGCCGACACTACTTCGCCCACAAAATCATCATAGCCGGGACAGTCAATAATGTTGATTTTGTAATCTCTCCATTCGGCAAATAGAATTGTTCCGTAAACGCTTGCTTTGCGTTCGCGTTCTATTTCATTATAATCGCTTACGGTATTTTGCTCTTCAATTGTACCCCTGCGATTGATCCCGCCGGACTCGAACAGCATGCACTCGGCAAGAGTGGTTTTGCCCGATCCGGCGTGGCCTAACAATGCAACATTACGAATGTGATGCGCGTCATAGATTTGCATGAATGCGACCTTTAAATTATGGTAAGAAATTATTTATTTTGCCTCAATAGGCAGCGTCAAACAGCACCCCAAATATTAATTGCGCAATATTTTTGCCTGCCAATTATCACTCTTGTAAGGAAGTTGTCCGCAACATTGACATTGCACAATCAAGACATTACAAATTACGTAAAATTCTTCGTTATAACCTTTGCTTTTTATCATATCGTTTGTTTCACAAATGAATGCTCAGCAATATCTCGAAGACAGTATCGAATTTCGTAAAAAAACCCGAAACAGCTTTGACGCTTGTTTCGGGTTTTTTCGATATTGCGGAGGGTGAGAGAGTCGAACTCTCACAGGCGTAAGCCCGGCAGTTTTCAAGACTGCTGCCATACCATTAGGCGAACCCTCCGGTTAATTTTGATGAAAATCTATGGCAAAAATGCAGTTTTTTTTTCAATTACGATGCATTTGCTTTCATCAGCTGTGAAAATCGGCAAATGCTTGACTACCTTCTTTTTCTATTTAGAAAAACTAGCTAATCGAATATATTCAATGCGTTATCGCGCTATTGTTAAAAGCCGAGCAATGAATCCTGTAGGAAATGTCAGCCGCACTATATATGTGCCAGATGGCAAATCATTCACCGGAAGTTCCAATGTAAATTTGCCATTGCTTCTATAATTAGCAGGTGCTTCTGCATATTTTGCCACAAAAGCTGAAGAGCCATTCAATAATAGTATTTCTATTTTTGACGGAGTATTCTCGGTGCTGATTGTAATCTGTTCAGAAGCTGGCAAAGGATATAGTTGAATGCCGTAATCTACGTATTCAAATACGGCGCTCGGAATAGTTGATATGAAGCGTGTTTTCAAAATCGTTCCTCCATCGCCAACAACCCAGCCGGTTGTGTCATTTACAAAACTCATGCTATGCAATGCGCCGGCAGATCCCGTAAAATGCGACTGCCATGTTTTTCCGTTGTCAGCCGTGCGAATTGCCTTGCCTTCGTCGCCAACAATCCAGCCCTTACCGTCTTGAGAAACAGTAATTGAACGAAGCGTAACGGACTCTCCGCTCGTTACACTTTGCCATGAAGCTCCACCGTCTGTTGTTGAGCGCACCACGCCGTTTTCCCCGCAAATCCATCCTATTTGACTGTTAACAAAGGCAACGCCATACATTGAAGCAGTCGTGCCGCTTTGCTGCAGCGTCCATTCATTTCCGCCATTGGAAGTTGTAAAAACAGTTCCATGCTTGCCAGCAGCCCAGCCGGTTGATTGATTGATAAAAAATACCCGATACAAAGCGGTGTCTCCTCGATGCAACTGTTGTTTCCATGTTTTGCCTCCGTCTATTGTTGCATATATGCCGCTTTCTCCTCCGGCAAACCCTATTAACTGCGAAAGAAATTGCACCGAATAGAAAGTTCCGAGCGAGCCGGTATTTTGCAAATTAAAATTCAAGCCGCCGTCGTCCGTTCGCATAATTACGCCATTTGCTCCTGCAATCCATCCGATTGAAGAAGTGATAAACGACGCATCTCGCACAATGATAGGAAAAGGCAATGTAATGCGCTGCCACTTCTCTCCCGCATTTTGCGTTCTCATTACCACTCCAGAATCTCCAACAGCCCAGCCATTTTGTGCATCTATAAATGATACGCCATAAAAATTTATGGTTGGACCGCTTGTTAAATTCGTCCATGCAGTGCCGCTGTCAGTTGAGCGCAACACCATTCCTCCCACACCTGCCGCAAATCCATCCGTTTGATTGCGAAAACGAATGCTGCGCAGAGATTGTTTTGTATTCGCGACAGCAGAAACCCAAGTTGTCCCGCCGTTTGTGGTGCGAAGAATAACGCCGTCATCGCCGCAAGCCCATCCAATGTCTGGATTCAAGAAAAATACGTCATGAAGCGTTGTTACAATATTTGATTTCTGCGAACTCCATGTTTGGCCGCCGTCTTTTGTTGCAATTATTTCGCCTAAATCTCCTACAGCCCAGCCATATCCGCCTGCTAAAAACCAGATGCTTTTCAATGAATTATCTGATTTAGTGAATTGCGGCTGCCATGAGCGTCCGCTATTGTCAGTCGCCACAATCATGCCTCCATTGCCTGCAATCCATCCATGCAAGCTGTCAGTAAAATGAACTGCATTAAAAATACCCGAAATTCCGCTTGGAGTAGAAGCCCACGATTGACCGCCATCGGTAGTTTTCAAAAGCGCGGCTTTATTGCCGACAGCAAAACCGACAGACGAAGTCGGAAAGGAAACACCGTTCAGAGTTTGCATTATAGGGCTTGATTGCATAGTCCAATTTTGACCACCGTCAGTTGTATGAAGAATAGCGCCGCCGCCTCCGACAGCCCATCCCTGCGTATTATTGCTGAAAACAATTGCGTTCAGATTCTGAACGGTAGGGCTTATAGCAGCAGTAAAACTATTGCCGAAATTGGATGTTGAAAGCAATGTGCCGGTAGCTCCAACAGCAAAATAATTTCCTGATGGTGTTGTTGATGCTCCATAAATATCGTTGCCTATTGGCAATGGATTTTGCCATATCCATCCGTTTTGAGAGAAAAGAAGCGTTGGCAAAAAGAAAGCGGCGAAAATGAAAATAGTGCGCATAATCAAAATAAAATGTGTGGCATCATTGTTTATTATCAATAAAATAAATAATTTTTATTGTTGTTTAATCTCCGAAGGAAATGCCTAAATCGCGAGCGGTCAATACTGTATCGGCATTTATCGGCACGCATCTCATGCGTCCAGCAACTTCTTCAAGCGGAACGTGCAGTATGTCTGGCGGATCTAAGGCAACCATAATTCCCGATTGTCCTTCTGCAAGCGCTCGCACAGATGCCGCCCCAAAACGCAGCGCAAGCAGCCGATCGAAAGTAGTTGGTGTTCCGCCTCGCTGCAAGTGTCCTAACACAACCGTTCTGGTTTCTTTTCCAGTTAAGCGCTCCAGCTCTGCAGCCACGCGAGCTCCGGCTCCGCCCAAGCGCTCGGCGCGTCCAATTTCATGATCAACCACTGAATATGTGCCGTCCTTTGGAAAAGCTCCTTCGGCTACGACAATTATTGAGAATTTTCTTCCGGTATGTTCGCGGGCTATCACTTTCTGCGCTACTTTCTCGATATCATAAGGTATTTCGGGAATTAAAATAGCATCGGCAGTTCCTGCTATGCCGCTGTGAAGCGCTATCCAGCCGGCATAGCGCCCCATGACTTCCACAACCATTACGCGACGGTGCGATTCAGCGGTGGAATGAAGCCGGTCAATACATTCAGTTGCAAAGGTTACAGCAGTATCGAACCCAAAAGTAAGGACTGTTTTATCAAGATCATTGTCAATGGTCTTGGGCACGCCGATAACGCGAACACCTTTTTCAGCAAGTCGGTTTGCAATAGAAAGTGACCCATCGCCGCCGACGGCAATCAAAGCGTCGACACCTTCTTTTCTCAGAGCTTCAATAATTTCATCTGAGCGATCAATTTCAACAATGCTGCCATCGGGATTAACAATTGGAAAAGCAAAAGGATTACCGCGATTGGTTGTTCCTAAAATTGTGCCGCCTAAGTGAGTTATTCCATGCACCGAAGCCGGCACAAGCGGAACTAATCCGCCTTCAGGATATTCGCTTGCGTGCAATATTCCATCATATCCGTCTCTAATGCCGATAACTTTCCAACCGCGAAAATGCGCCGCAAGAACTACGGAGCGAATAACAGCATTCAAACCGGGAGCATCGCCACCACCTGTGTTAATTGCAATTGTAAGGGATTGTCCATTCATGTTGATTTGTTCCTTTTATACATCATTTTACAAAATTAGCCCTATTCTATCGGAAAATATTCGTCTTTCTAAATTCAATGCTATTTTTTTCAAAAATGTCTGATTAGTAATCGCATTATTCTCACTCACATTGTCCGTCTATAAAATTAGCGTGCAACACAATGCAAAATTGTCTATGCTTTCTTTCGTCACTTTACAACGACATTGCACGCGCATAATTCTGCTCCGCAAATATCGAACATTTATAATTAGCTTCATTTTGTCAAGAGATATTTCTTGCATAACTGCTGATTACTTTGCAATATAAATTATCTTTTCATGGTTACATCTCTGACATTTAGCCAAATTCCGCATTTCAGCAGATTGTTTGTTGAGTTTATAAAAGACAATCCTCTAATTGCAAAGCGCTTTCCAATAAAAGACGCGGATTGTTTTAAAAAACGAGCTTTACATTTTTCGGGCAGAGTCAATCTATTGCAATCTATTACTGCAACAATGTCAGGTCTTGCTCTTACTGATGCACAACGCCAAGCTTTATCTGATTTATCAAAAAATAATAGCTTAACAGTAGTTACAGGACAGCAAGTTGGTTTTCTAGGAGGGGCTGAATATACTGCATTAAAATTACATTCCGCTGTTCATAAAGCCAAAACTCTCGCCGCCAAGCATCCAGAATTGCTTTTCGCGCCCGTATTTTGGGTGGAAGACGACGATCACGATTATCTTGAAGCGGCAGAAACAACACTTATAACTTCTAGCGGAGAGCCAAAACGTGTATCCTGCGCCACATCAAATGAAATTCTCGGTTTGCCTGCTTGCTTGCGCACTTTTGACTCCAATATTCTTAATGTCGTTCAAGATATAAAAAACGCATTATCGAACACACCTAATTATAATGACTTTTCAGAATTATTATCAGATATTTACGCTCCCGGGAACGGATGGTCAAAAGCTTTTATTCAATTGTTGCAGTTGCTGTTTGGAGAAACAGGCATACTTTTTATCTCAGCATCAGAAATACGAAAACATGGTTTGTCTTCCGATATTATTACACGAGAATTTGAATCGTACGGACGAATATCTCGATGCATTGAAGACGCTTCACGCCAATTGACCGATTATGGATTTCATAATCAGATTTCGGGCTCATCAGTAAATGTGTTTTATATGGAAAGCAACGGGAAGCGTATAAAAATTCAAAAAGATGCCAGCATTTACTCGGCAGGTGCAAAGAAGTGGCAGATTAAAGATCTTTTAGCAGAAGCAAAATCAAATCCAGAGCGTTTTTCGCCTAATGTTGCTTTAAGGCCAATAGTGCAAGATACCGTGTTGCCAACCGCTTATTATATTGCAGGACCTGGCGAAACTTCCTACTATGCCCAACTCAAAGAAGCGTATGAGGTATTTGACGTAGAAATGCCAATAATTGCTCAACGCCATTCGGCCACAATTCTGCTTCCTTCGGTTGTGCGATTCCTTGACAAATCTGGATTATCTCCAAAATACTTTATGCAATCATGGAATATTATTGATCGTGAATTTTCAGTGAATATGCAAACCGATGAATTTTCAGCATTAATGGGTCAAGCCGTAAATGAAATTAACAATACGTTTAATAGAATAGTCAAATTTGCCGCATCAACAGACCAAACGTTAGAAGGCTCTGTCAATGCAGCGTTGCATCAAACGCTAAAGTCGGTTGACAACATACAAAAGAAAATAATTTCAGCTGTCAAAAGAAAAAATGAAGTCAATTATAGCAAATATCGCCTAGCTTCCAATGTAATCTATCCGAACGGCGCTTTGCAAGAACGCACTTTATCTTTTGCATCATGGATGCCATTTACGAACAATGAAATAGTCCAGAAAGCATTTCACTCAATTGTTGCTTTACCGGCAAACACTCATTATTTTATTCCTTTATTTCAATGAAACTCAGTATCTTTGCAAAACTGTAAGGATATCTAATGTATTTTACTTTTGATGGAGATTATAAAAATGGGCAAACCCTACGTTTTGGTAGTAGATGACAATAGGATAACAACCAAATTGCTTCGCCGCTATTTAGAAGCAAATGGATATGAGGCATCTGAAGCGTATGACGGGATTGAATGTTTAGAAAAGATCGCTCAGCGATTGCCAGATGCCATCGTGCTTGATGTGATGATGCCTCGACTTGACGGCTACGAAACTGTCAAAAAAATTAGAGAAGATGAAAATACGTGCAAGGTTCCTGTTGTTATTGTAACCGCTCTTAATGATATTGCTAATCAACTAAAAGCAATTGATGCTGGATCTGATGATTTCCTCAGCAAACCGATTGAAGAAAAGCTTCTGATTGCAAAAGTAAAATTATTATCAACAGTTGCCGCCGAAAGACGCAATGTGGAAACTCTAAAAAATTTGCTTGAAAAAGCTCTCAGCGGATCTCTTTCCGGCTCATTGTCCGAAGTGCTTGCCGCTGCCGATATAGCATAAATCTATTTAGCGACTAATATTTACAAACTAAGCCGCTCTTAGTGATGTTTCTTTGAAGCGCGGCGTAAATATAGAACGCGGCGCTTTTTTATTTTTTACACAAATGAATAAATTCATTCGCTCTTTTGCAGTTGTTATATTGTGCAGTTCATCCGCATTAATGTTTCAAAGCTGCCCGGCTGTAATGAATGCATTGGCAAACCTTCAGCGTTTACAGTTTAAATTAGATAGTGTAACTGATTTTCATTTATCCGGGATTTCTACTTCCGGCAAGTCCTCTATTGCTGATTTTTCCATATCTGACGCGCTTTCGCTCACGCGCTCTTTTGCAACAAATAAATTTCCAGCTAATTTTACACTCAATGTTGCAGCAGTTAATCCTAACGACGGGAAAACAAGCGTAAGGCAATCATCTGCCATCTTGCAGCGACTTGATTGGCGATTGTTAATTGATGATAAAGAAACAATTTCGGGTGATATTGCATCGCCAATAGAGATTCCGGGCAACGGCCAATCAACAATTATTCCGTTGAGAGTATCGCTCGATTTATACCAATTTTTTGGAAATAAAGGGTACGATAACGTAATCAATCTCGCACTTTCGCTTGGCGGTGCAAAAGGCAGTGCTTCGCGAATTAAGCTTGATGCAAGACCGACTGTCTCTACGCCACTAGGCCCAATCGCATACCCCGGCAGAATTACCATTATAGACAAGCAATTTACCAACTAATTATATTCTATGTATGAAAATCATACCATATTTCATTGCTGCATTCTTTTTGCTCGCCTCTCAATCATCTAATGCAGAATCTCCTAATGCGATAAAGGAAAACCTCAAAGCAGAATTTCCAACATTATGGAATGCCGTTAAAAAGACGCTTGCCGATATGAATTGTCGCATCGAGGTTGAAAAAAACGATCAAGGCAGCGATAATTTGTTCAAAGGAAATATACGAACAGAATTTTACGTCCTTTCAACTGGAGTAGATTCGACAAAAGATGTCATGGAACGCTATAGTTGTGAAGAAAAAAACTGCGAGCAGTTCCCATTTATTCGCGGTGGCGAATGGTCATCAGGTCGAGTACAATATAAACTGCTGCTCAAAGAGAAAGAAGACAATACCGTAGAATTCCGTTTAGAAGGCGAGTTAAGCGGATTCGAACAATGGGTTACACACAAAGTGCATTTTTGGGACAGTAATGGAATGCTCGAGCGCCAACTATTTGAAAAAATTAAAATAAATGCAGGACTTGCCGAAACCGGTTCACATCAAAACGAGCCGCCAAAATCGGATGAAAACAAGGAATAACTCTGCGAAGAACCATATAAAAAAAACGAAAGAAGGCGGCTTGAATGCCGCCTTCTTTCGTTTTTTCCCTCTTATCAATTTAGACTGTCGGCGTGACTGGATTTGAACCAGCGACCACTACTACCCCAAAGTAGTGCGCTACCGGGCTGCGCTACACGCCGTTTACGAAAACACAAAATTACGGCTTT
Source organism: Chlorobiota bacterium (assembly GCA_039810485.1). Taxonomy (GTDB): domain Bacteria; phylum Bacteroidota; class Ignavibacteria; order Kapaibacteriales; family UBA961; genus JADZAA01. Next base: position 11,254 of record JBDHXA010000004.1, read on the forward strand.
TTTGTTGATATTTTACAGAATTTCTTGCAACATTAAAGGAAGCATCCATGAGCCCACTCCGAAAAGTCAGTTACAAAATCACAGATTTTCGTGTGTAAAATTGCACTCTTGTAATAGTTTTCAAAAAAACTTAAAAAAAACGGTAAAATATGCTGATACACGAATATTATACAAGGAGCAGGGCATCGTTTAAAAAAAAGAATAATGTGAGTAAATAAATGCAACTTTGATAATTTATGAAAAAATGTCTAAATGTATTTTTTATACTTAACGGCAGCATTATAATTTGCCTAGTAAAAAGCCGTTCGATCGAACGGCTTTTTAATGATATTTTACTCAAACAACTATAGTTTCTACGGCTGCACAACCGCCTTAGCTACACTGCGTTTGCCGCCAGATGCCGCTTCGACAAAATACACGCCTGCCGGCCAGCAGACTGTGGAAAAAATATCATCGTCGTCCCTCGCGGCGGGCGCAACATACGCCCGCCGCGATACAAAGGTTATAACCAATGGATAGGAATGGAGGTTACCTCACCGTAAATTAACTTCGAGTTATACTGATACGTTGGAGGTTCTGGGCTGATAGGATTGAGAATATAGCGATAATAGATGCTCCAGATAGGTACTATGTGGATAAATAGGTTCTTACCACTCTGTTTAACAATACTATTGATGTTGTGAATTGAAAACTCGTTGTAGTTTTTTGCCGCTGTCGAAACAACGTAATATTTCCTTGTGCCTTGATCAGTGCCGTATCCTTTCGGGTTCCCCCAAAAACCAATCTTCTCCCATTCGTTATCGCTAATAATCGGCTCAACTGCTTTAGGTAGATTGTTTTGGTCGAATGTGGCGTGTTGTGTAATACAAGCGTAGTAGCCCACATTCAGAAAATTCTTTGTATAACTAAACGGATGATCAACAGCAAATTCTATTTCCGCACCGAAGGTATAGACAGTATCTGCGCGGATTTCTTTTATTGTGTTGTGATCCCAAACAGTATCAACCATGATTTTCTCAATGCCCGACGCTTGAGCATTCTTAACATAACATCGTGCTGGGGCTTCGTACAAATATATGAAATTATAGATTCCATCTTTCGCATATCCGGTTGTATCAGCTATGATAATGGATAAACGAGACGTATCAAGACCGTTATTGTGTTGATTGTCAAGAATTACAGTTTCATAGCCGGTGCGAGTGACTTTAACGGTGAACACCCCTGAATCAACCGCTGTGATTGCGAAGTTTCCATCCTTGTCGGTCATCGCCGATAAACTCGTACCCACTATTTCTACATTAGTTCCGGACATATCACTCCAAACAATGGGAGGAATTTGTTTTTGCTTTTGCTCAAAATTGGCAATAAGCCGTACATTTCCAACATAAACACCCGTGCCGTTTGTTTGCGGATTGTTGGGTTTTGTGGGTATTGTTTCTTCTGTTTTACAAGAGTAAATGAAGAAACAGAGAGATGCAAACGCAAGTGTGGACGCTAAATGTTTCATGGTTGTTTTCCTTTGGATTAGTGGATGACAATGAATTTTTTGGAGGCAACGATTTTTCCGCTTGTAAATATTGAATAGACGTACACTCCTGTTTCAAAATCCTTTGCTGAAATAGAAATTTGTACGGGGCTACCTTTTATTAGCGAAATTCGTTGGAGTACGATGTTCTGTGATAAGGAAGAAATGAGTAACTCAGGCGAAGAACCAGCTACTTTTTCGGGGATATAATAGGTAATTGCAGTAACATCTGAGAATGGATTGGGGTTGTTTTGCTCAAGCAAAATATCTTGTTCACCATCGAGCGGGATTTGCTTTTCTGCTTCAAGCCGGGTTATTTTATCATGAAAGTTTGTTACAATAAGCGATAATGAATCATTTTGAGATTTTAGTTCATTAACGTGCCTATTCAATAAAGAGTCGCCATGTTTTTGCAAGTTGTCAAGTTCTTTTATAGAATTCACAAGGAGGTAAAACAAGCCGTTAGGATTAAAAGTCATTAAGGATTCCTTTTCGCACACAAATTCTGCTGGTTCGATCAACCATTTTTTTGCAGGTCGAAAGATTGAGCTGTCCTTTAAGATATAATGCCCATTCTCGTCCTTTTGAGTCGGGTCAGCTACCTTCATTACAATCGTGTCAACAGCATCAGTTTCATATCTCTTTTCTTCTTTAAGTAGAACTGTGCGCACTATTGTGTCTTCGCTAACCATATACGGTAAAATTTCTTGGATATTCTGGGCAATTATTCCGATTTCTATATTGTTAGTTGCTCCAATGCCCATTTTCCCATTGTAGCGAAACGTGACTGGCTTAATTCTCCGAATTTTCTCCAAACCATCATTAAATGGTTCTACGTCTTTTTTGTAGCGTACATCCGAAGCAACACGCCATGTAGCTCCGCCCTGACTTTTTATTGCGTCGCCATAAACATTGAGGAGAATATTCGTGTTCATGTAGCCGTAATTCGGGTGAGTGCTATTATTGGGGGTTTCCGGTGTCACTGTACCAGTACCGCCAATGACTACTTTTTCTTGAACTGATAGGTCTACATCATTTTCTGCTATTCCTTGTGGCGTATTCCATATAACCACCGTATTAGGATTATTGGAATTATTCACATCCGCCATAGTAACACTTAGCGCTTCTTGTGGCGAGGCGGTGCCGATGCCAACCCTGTTCTGCACCGCTAGATCGCATTCAACAATAGGGACAGCCTGTACTGCCTGTGTGATCCAACTGCTGCCGATAATCGCGCCTTTGTAAGTAGTATTTAGTGCGAAAGTACCCTGTGGAGTGTTTGTTCCTATGCCTATTCGGCCAAAGTTCTCGTCGGCACTACTACATCCGACAAACAGCGTGGGTATGGTCTTATCTGGTGTTCCGCCTGTATCATAGCCGATTGCGAGTGAAAGAGGTAAATCGTTGTGTATATTTGTTCCTATAGCTCCGGCAAAATACCCGCCATCTATAACTTTGACGCCGTAGCCGATACATAACGAACCGTTTGTTTCTGCCCAATTGTATAGCCCGAGCGCAGTAGCATTATCGTTGCTTGCCGTGTTATATCTGCCAATTACGCCTGAAAAATTTCCGCTTACGGTATTTTGTCCGCCAATAGCGAATGAATGTGAACCAGATACGGTATTGCCGTTGCCGATTGCAGCCGAGTTGGAATTTGATGCCTCATTGTGCGCTCCCATTGCTAGTGAATTTTCTGCCAATGCACGGCATTTGAACCCATAAGCGTGTGCGGAATATCCGTCGGCTCGATTAGTATAACCGATGGCGACTGCATCTTCGCCTATGGCGCGATTCGCGTGCCCAATAGTTACCGCCCCATGCGTTGCCGAATGTGAAAGATTGTTCATGCCGATAGCGATATCATGCTCATTACGTGCGCGGGAGTTATAACCAAAAGCAAATGAATTATATCCGATGTGCCCGTGATTCCAGCCGGTTGTTTTATCGAAACTCGGCTCGGGGTCGTTTGCGCCGTCTCCGCCGCCACCGGGATAGGTTGCAGCGATTACCCCCGCCCGAAACGCCGCCTTTTCGGGTATCCACATCAAGCGTGTTCCTGCGCCGCTTGTCGGGGTTGCACCCGTCGTGCCATCGAAAAGAACTGACCCGTCCGTTACTTGAAAACGCGCCGTAGGACCCTCGTTATTCACGCCCACATTGCCGTTGCCCAAAAACGACATACGCGAAATGGGTACTTCTAAACCAGCAGGACTTTCATACACAGTCGAACTTAGCTGACTCACACCGCTGCGAATATGGAACGAACCCGGATAGCCGTTCCATGCCTCAAGCCACCATGCACGGGCGGGAATTTGCTCGCAGGTAAGCGGCACCGGCGGATCGCCGAATTGGTATGTGCCTGTGGCGGCATAAAACCGAATAGAAGGATTTGCGGTATAGCCCGTTGTACCCGGCGGCGCGTTGTTGCTGAACGAGATTTTGGGGTACTCGCAGTTCCACGAGTCGAAGTTAATATCGAACTTTCCATACGGCGAGTGCGTCCCGACGCCTACTTGACCGCTTGGCAAAATAGTAAAGCGTTCAATGTCCTGAAGGTCGCCGGGCTGCAAACTTAAGGGATTAGCGGGCGGCGGTGTAGTGGCAAAGCGGATATAGCCAGTAGTACAACGATTGGCAACAATAATGTCACCCGCCTTGATGTCGGTTTGCAGCACAAGGTCTTTGACGGTGGTTTGGTACGAGCCGAAGAAATCGCGGCAATAGGAGTACATCGTGCGGTTGTAGCTTGAAGTAATGAGCGAAAGGTGCGCCATAAATTCAGGCGCGAAGGCATCATCGGCAGATGAATGCCAACTTAGCCGCAGCGTAGGGTCGGAAACATTGCCGATTGAGCCAACGCCATGGATGTTGAGCAATCGCCCTGGATTAGAAGCTGCGCCTATGCCAACATTGCCGACTGCAGGCCATGGGTTTGAATTATTCTGTGCGCAAATCTCTGCAAACGGCGTTGCAAGCATCATAGCAACAACGATCATAACTGCCTTGCAGAAATACTTGTTACAACGAACAACTTGTCGAGAGAGAGAGAGAGAGAGTTTGCTTCCGGCTTCTCTCCCGTAGGGAGAGGTTCGGGATTGTCTGCGCCGCATGGCTGTGAATGCGGCAGTTTAGAGTGCGTGTACGCATAGTGTGCCTCCGAAATAGGATGAAAAAAAATAAATGTATAATACGGCTTTTGTTTCGGCACTGTTAAGTTTTGTTCTGCGGCTAATTTATAGAGAAATTCTAAATTTACCAAATTCTGTCTTGATTTTTTTTCATCATTATAGTAGCACTAATTATTGGAAAACGTATCACAGTTCTTACGATTTTTCTGGGCAATATGCTACCGAAGTACAACCGCCTTAGCTACACTGCGTTTGCCGCCAGATGCCGCTTCGACAAAATACACGCCTGCCGGCCAGCAGACTGTGGAAATTTCGCTGCCAGTGCCTGAATAGAGCAATCTGCCGAATACGTCGCGCACAGTAACAACGGCATTGACAGCGCAATGAACTGTAAAAGATTCCGAGGTGGGATTTGGAAAGAGAGACAGTTCGGAATAAGTGGCAGGTATTTCGGCTGAAAGGGTTATCGGAATGCCTTTCAGACCGGTAGGATTAAAGATGACGCCTGCATGAGATCCGTGCTGACCGAAGGCAATCCAGATATTGTCGTTGCAATCTGCCACAAGACCCGTAATGATATCATCAAGCGGAGCGTTTGAAGTATTGTACTCCGTCCATTGTGTGCCGTCGTACTGAAAAAGCTTGCCTACAGAGCCGACCCAGATATTGTTTTTGCTGTCGACTTCCACTGCCGAAACGACGGAGAGAGAAGGAAAATCAACCGAAGTCCACACCGAGCCATCAAATACCGAAGCGTGAACGGGTTTTGAGCCGTGTATGCACCATACTTTGCCTTGACGATCGCAGAATATTCCCCAAAACCAGTCATTGCCAAAGGATGATTTCGGAAAAATTTCCGATGTAGCACCATTAAGACGCAAAACGCATCTGTAATTATTTGTTGCTATTAGCGTCCAGATAGAGCCGGCGGAGTCAATGCAGATTTTCGGCATTTCATCTAATCTTTCTTCTTCGCTGTTTTTAGCCGAATACATCTTCTGCCATTGTCCTCCAGAAAAACGATATATTGCGACATTATTGCTGTCGTCTACTGCTTTAAGAGCAGGCAAAAGTCCGTTGCTGTCAAGAGCAAAATCAATCTGATTACCGTGGAGATTAAGACCAGTTTGAGATGACCAAACAGTTGTCAAATTATTTTTGAAGCGATATATGCTGCCGTTGCTGCTCGCCCACAATGTTCCTTCCTTGCCGAGTTTGTATCGTGCAAAACCGTGATCATCATAAAAGCCGGGCGCATATAATGTTTGCGAGTTCCATTCGCCTTTTTCAAAGGTGTTGAGCCGGAGTTTACCCCCATTAAGCTGCTCAATACCAATAACGGCGCCACTATTTCCGCGAATTATTCTATTGCCCCATCGGTCTGCGTCGGAGTTAACAACCTTCCACTTCCAAACAGGATTGTTAGAGATATGGAGAATGCATTGAGCCGTGCTTATGAGTTGGCCGTTTGTGCCGGTAACGATAATAATGTATGTGCCGGTATCGGTCGTGGATTGAGGATATTTTGTAAATGTTATTGGAGTATATGGTTGGTTAATTGCGCCGAAGTCAGCATTCAGCGATGTGCTTCCGTTGGGGTACGTCGTTTGTTTTGTAAGAAACACCGTTGCATCAAAACCGCCGGAGGTTTGTACCGATACGGTAAATGTTGCGCTGTCTCCGACTGCAATTGTTTCTTCATTCGGAGTAATTGAGAGAGTAAATGATTGCGCAGAACTGCCTGAAATTGAGGCAAATGCAACCGAGATGGCGGCAGCGAGGAATACAAGTGTTGTTTTCATGATTGTGTTCTCCCTGTGTTATTTGATGACAATGAATTTTTTGGAGGCGAAAACTTTGCTGTTGATGCTAATCGAATAGACGAATACGCCTGTATAGAGATTAGCTGACGAAATAGTTATTTGAGTGGGAATACCCTTTGTCAGAATATAGTGTTGCAGCACAGGAGATTGAGTGGTAGGGGCAATGAGCAATTCTGCATCGCCCTGCACACTGTCGGGAATGTAGTAAGTAATAGTTGTTGATTCAGCGAAAGGATTCGGATTATTTTGCTCCAAAATTATATCGGCGGCATCGCTGACGGCAATTTGATTCTGTGCTTCAAGTCGGGCAAGCCGCTCTTCATGGTTTTTCAGGATTACGCGCAGAGAGTCATTACTTGATGACAATGCCTCATGCTTTGCGGTATGAGTATCATATTTTTCTTGTAATGTGCTGATTTCAATTTGTTGTAGCGAGTCGGTTGCTGCAAGTGTAGCGACTTTCGTTGCCAGTAAGGCAACTTTTTCTTGCAATGCGAAGGTCTCTGCAATCCGCGTCGAATCCAACTCCTTGATGGAGTTAATGATGGTGTATGTTAAGGCACTAGGATTATAGATGAGTATCGGTGATGACTCTGTGGCAAATTCAGCAGGTTCGATCACCCACTTTTTTATGGGCCGAAAAGTTACTGTGTCTCTGTATATGTAATGCCCATGCTCGTCCTTTACAGTAGTATCTGCAATTTGCCTCACGGTCTTCTCGACAGTATCAATTTGGTAGCGCCGTTCCATTTTGGTACGAACAACATGAAGTAGTGTATCCGCCCGCACTGTATATGGGAAAATTTCTTGCATATCTTGTGCAATAACCCCAATGCTCTCCTTATCATCATTGAATCCGAGTCTTTCATTGTATCTGAAACGAACGGGGTTTATTCGTTTGAGTAAATCCAAGCCATCCCGATATGGATGAATATCTTTTTTGTAGCGTGCATCAGAAGGAATATCCCATGTTGCTGTTCCTGAGTTGCCGAGTTTCACTGCATCTCCCCAAACCTGAAGTAAACTAGTTTGTCCGGATCGTGCGCCATTGATATAACTTGGCGCGAGCGGAGTACCTGTTCCGCCAATAACAACCGACTGTTCGATAATTACTCCTATCGGATTTCCCGTACCTCCAACAGCAGGAACCGCATTACTCCCTCCCCAACCAAAGCAAACTGTGCCATCGACGCCAAGGCTACAAGCGGGGGATGCTGTGCCAATTCCAACCTTTTTTTCTACTATGAGATTAGTATTAGCATCACCGGGTGTTTGCGAGCCACTCCAACCAACTGCAATTGAGCCGTTTACTCCGAGAGTAGAAAGCGGATTAGTTGTACCTATTCCTACATTGCCAAATGAGCCACTACTTCCATCTCCGCCGCTGATAAATAGAGTGGGTGTATCGCTGTTGAATCCGACCATTAGTGAATTCGAGATGCTATTGGTCAATCGTTTGCTAAAAGGATCAATAGAGGTTACCCCTATTCCAGTGCCTATAATCATTGCGCCGGGCTTAGTAGCATTTAAGAAAGCACCAATACCAACACTATGGTACTTATCAAAAAATCTCGTTCTTGTGGTATCCCCAGTGCGCACATATTCACCTATTGAATAGGACATAGAATTAAACACTTCTGATTGGTGTCCGAATGCTGCACTAGACAACCCGCGAACATGGTTTCTCCAGCCGGTTACAAAAGCATCATTACCTGAAACAGTGTCTTCATGCCCGAATGCAAATGAGCAATGGCCAGCCCCTTGGTCATATCCATCACCGTTAATATATGAATAATGTCCAAAAGCTCCTGATGCCCCACCACGTGCGTAGGTGTTAAGCCCTATTGCAACAGAGTAAAGTCCAATATTGGAATTATCCCAATAACCGGAAGCATCTGGAAGTGATATAGTATCGTCGTTCAATTTCCCTGCCCTGAACGCCGCCCTTTCCGGTATCCACATCAAGCGTGTTCCTGCGCCGCTTGTCGGGGTTGCGCCAACTGTGCCATCGAAAAGAACTGACCCGTCCGTTACTTGAAAACGCGCCGTAGGACTCTCGTTATTCACGCCCACATTGCCGTTTCCCAAAAACGACATACGCGAAATGGGTACTTCTAAACCAGCAGGACTTTCATACACAGTCGAACTTAGCTGACTCACACCGCTGCGAATATGGAACGAACCCGGATAGCCGTTCCATGCCTCAAGCCACCATGCACGGGCGGGAATTTGCTCGCAGGTAAGCGGCACCGGCGGATCGCCGAATTGGTATGTGCCTGTGGCGGCATAAAACCGAATAGAAGGATTTGCGGTATAGCCCGTTGTACCCGGCGGCGCGTTGTTGCTGAACGAGATTTTGGGGTACTCGCAGTTCCACGAGTCGAAGTTAATATCGAACTTTCCATACGGCGAGTGCGTCCCGACGCCTACTTGACCGCTTGGCAAAATAGTAAAGCGTTCAATGTCCTGAAGGTCGCCGGGCTGCAAACTTAAGGGATTAGCGGGCGGCGGTGTAGTGGCAAAGCGGATATAGCCAGTAGTACAACGATTGGCAACAATAATGTCACCCGCCTTGATGTCGGTTTGCAGCACAAGGTCTTTGACGGTGGTTTGGTACGAGCCGAAGAAATCGCGGCAATAGGAGTACATCGTGCGGTTGTAGCTTGAAGTAATGAGCGAAAGGTGCGCCATAAATTCAGGCGCGAAGGCATCATCGGCAGATGAATGCCAACTTAGCCGCAGCGTAGGGTCGGAAACATTGCCGATTGAGCCAACGCCATGGATGTTGAGCAATCGCCCTGGATTAGAAGCTGCGCCTATGCCAACATTGCCGACTACAGGCCATGGGTTTGAATTATTCTGTGCACAAATCTCTGCAAACGGCGTTGCAAACATCATAGCAACAACAATCATAACTGCCTTGCAGAAATACTTGTTACAACGAATAACTTGTCGAGAGAGAGAGAGAGAGAGTGTGTGTGTGAGTGTGCTTCCGGCTTCTCTCCCGTAGGGAGAGGTTCGGGATTGTCTGCGCCGCGCGGCTGTGAACGCGGCAGCTTAGAGTGTGTGTTACGCATCGTGTGCCTCCGAAATAGGATACAAAAAAACATAAATGTATAATACGGCTTTTGTTTTCGGCGCTGTTAAGTTTTGTTCTGTGGCTAATTTATAGAGAAATTCTAAATTTACCAAATTCTGTCTTGATTTTTTTCTCATCATTATAGTAACACTAATTATTGGAAAACGTATCACAGTTCTTACGATTTTTCTGGGCAATACGCTACCGAAACACAACCGCCTTAGCTACACTGCGTTTGCCGCCAGATGCCGCTTCGACAAAATACACGCCTGCCGGCCAGCCCACCTTGTTATCGCCATTGAATTTGATATGATTGGGGCGCACCGATTATCCAGTCGATAATAATGCTTTCAGCTGGCCCTTTTGCGGCATCGCCACGCACTCTACGTAAACCTCGCCAAATTGGAGTAAAGTGTAAATATAATGCAACTCCTTGCCGAAGAGACAAATTCCTTGCTTTGGCATACTCTTTTAGTGATAAGCCAATCTTGAAGTATCGTTTTGTTTTATCCCCATTGTCAGGATATGAAGGATATTTATCTTCAAGACAGAAAAAGCCATTCGAATCATATTGCCATGAGCGTGAAAATAAAACCGTATTTGGAATTTTATTCGCGGATAACGTAGATTGTTCGTTGATGCAAGCCATGTATCCTACAGGTACTTCTTCACGACGATTGGTAAAGTATGACTCTATAGATGTGGTTATGTTGGCTGTAAAATCGTATAGAGTATCTCGTTTGCTCTCTGTTTTTACGCCGTGGTCATCTACCGAATCCACACGAATAATCTCTTTAACAGTAGCTAGAGCACTAACTACCTGCACGGTTGGAGGTAATTCGGCAAGGCGCGGTATAAGAGATGTTGGAATACTTAGCAATGTATCGGAATATATAGGTCCCATTTGAAGAGTATCTTCTCCTTTAACAACTACCCTATACGCTGTCATAGTATCAAAGCCGGGCGCAGTAAATTGAATGGCGTATTTGCCTGAGTCCAGATAGTTTAATTGCCATTTACCCATACTGTCGGTTGTGGTGGAAGCACCTGTTCCGAGAACTGTTACGAGTATTCCGCTATTATCGGAGTTCTCATATTTTTTGTCGAAAGTATAAAGTAATGCAGAACCTTTAAGAACACTTCTATCGGAAGTTTTCTTTATAGAATCAATTGGACTTGGTTTTGTTGGGATTGTGTCCTGTTGCATGCAACCAACAAAAATGACAATACTACTGACTGCAAGAAAAGCAAAGTTTTTCATGATGTTCTCCTAAAATTAACGTATGAGGATCATTTTTTTCGAAGCAAGGACTTTGCCGTTGGCAAGTACCGAGTAGACATATATGCCTATTGTCATATCTTGTGCAGAGATAACAACCTGTGAAGGAATGCCTTTGATGCAGTCGAACCGCTTGATAACCGATGATTGGTTGGAAGTAGCAACAACAATCTCGGCATTTCCTTGTACCTTTTCAGGTATAAAGTATGTGATAGTCGAATTGCCGGCAAAGGGATTGGGAGTATTCTGCTCTAACAGAACATCTATTGCCTCATCAAGCGGCATTTGTTGCTGTGATTCGAGTCGAGCGACTCGCTGTTCTAATTTTTTCGCAACAAAATGCAGTGAATCTATAGTTTGCTGAAGGATATCTATAGCTGCCGATGCCTCTTTTTTTTGTGCAGTTATAGCAGCATCAATTTCTTTAATGGCGTTGACCAAAACATACTTCAGGGCATTTGAGTTGTATGTGAGTATCGCGGCTGATTCAAGTCTGCTTTCGGCAGGCTCGGTCATCATTCTCTTAACAGGTCGCAGAACTATCGAATCTTTTGTGCCAAAATGACCTATCCCTTCACGCTTTGTGGCATCCTTTACTTGCACAACTACTGTATCCACAGCATCAACTTCGTATCGCTTTTCATGCTTGGTAATTATTGTTCGAGAGAGGGTGTCTTCATTGATAGTGTAGGGAAGAATTCTCTGCATTTCTTGTGCAAGAATCCCGACTTGTTTATCAAAACTTTCAAATCCAAATTCTCCGTTATATTTGAACCAAATCGGATTTATCATTCGGATTTTATCGAGGCCGTCTCGAAAAGGCGCAATATCTTTTTTATAACGCTCATCCGAAGCAATGACCCAGGTGTCGGTGCCGTCTGACTTAATAGCTCGACCATTGACATGTAGTAATAGGTCTTGTGGTCGCGTCGTATAAGTTTCGCTCGGATCTAGTAGAGAATTTCGCCCTATTACAACTTTCTCCTCCACCATGAGGTCGATGCTTGGATCGGCAATTGGACCAGTGGGATTATTCCAAATAATTACCCTGTTATCATCAGTAATTTGATCAGTAGAACTCCTACTCGTAACACTCAGCGCTTCATGAGGTGAATACGTTCCAATACCGACATTTTTTTCGGCAACGAGGGAGATTTTAGACGCATTAGGATGCGGATCATCTAATGCTTGTGAGCCGGACCATCCTATGACTACATTACCGTTAACGCCAAGTGTATTTTCTGGATATAGTGTGCCTATTCCAACACGGGGGACCGGACGCGATGCTTGCCCGTGGTAGCTTGCATTTGCATAAGAAATATATGCACCCCAAGCATCGTTCACACCCATCAAAATTGAGTTTTCGTTGTTATTTTCCAATGGACCGATACCCATGCACATAGAGTTTTCTGCATTTGCGGTACAGCCATATCCGAATGTGTAAGAGGTTGCTTTCTTTGAACTGTTAAATGCGCCTATTGCCATGGCATTTTTTGCAAAGGCATTGCATTCGCGCCCAAAAATTTGGGCGCACTGCCCGTATGCTCTGTTGCTATAACCCATCGCGAAGGCATCTTCCCCTGATGCGCGATTCGCGTGGCCGATAGCAACTGCGCCGTGTTTGTCGCCTGAATTTGATAAATTATTGAAGCCGAGAGCAATGTCGTAAGAACCGCTCGCTCTGGAGCTATACCCAAAAGCAAAGGAATTAAAACCAATATAAGCATCATCCCAACTTTTTGTTTTATCAAAATTAGGTTCCGGGTCGTGGTTGCCGTCGCTTGCTGTTCCCACAATCCCCGCCCGAAACGCTGCCTTTTCCGGTATCCACATTAGGCGTGTTCCAGCACCTATTTCATCAAACTGCCAATCTGTGTTGTCAGGATCGTTATTCAGATCTTTCCATCTTTTCGGCGTAGAACCGGAAGCTCCCTCGAACAGCAATGCTCCATCAGTTACATGCAGCTTTGCAGACGGCCATTCCTGATTTATCCCCACATCGCCATTGCTCAGGATTTTCATGCGCGTTACCGGTTTTTCCGTGCCGATGCGGTTTGTATAGTCGCTGCTGTTTTCCGTAGAAACGCCCGCGCGGAAGCGTAGCGAGCTTACACCGGGAATATCATGATAGGCGCCGTTTTCCAGCCACCATGCCCAAGAACTGACATTAGGACAATCTAAATCACTGCCGCTGGCTCGGTATAAGCGAAGGGAGGGATCGGACGTCGAACTTGTCTTGCTAACATTAACGGCTGATGATAATGTTATTTTCGGCATATTGCAATTCCACCCCCGAAGATTGATGTCGAACATCCCAGCCGGTTGGGATGTATTTATTCCTATTTTACCTTCAGGCGTCATGGTAAAACGTTCTATGTTGGCTCCCGACGCCGGTTCGGTTGTGGCAAATCGCAAAAAGCCAGTTGAGCTGCGAGTGGTCAGAATCAAATCACCATAGCCGCCCGCTGCTATTGGCGGTTCTCCGGCTTGCAGAATCAAATCGCCATTTGTTGCATTTTGCACGGGCAATGTATATCCTCCGCCTATAATAGGACGTATCAGAGAATAATCGTAACATCCGCCGTACATGATTGTGTTATCAGGCGTAAGCAACGAGAGATGGCCGGCATAGAGAAAACCTTCTGCATTTCCGCTGGCGCCATAGCTCAATCGAATTGTGGGGTCGCCGCCATTGGGATATATAATTGACGGGGCGGCATGCACGTTGAGCTTCTTCTGAGGATTGTTTGTTCCAATGCCAATGTATGCAGCAACCGGCCATGGAAATGTATTATTCTGTGCACAAATCTCTGCAAACGGCGTTGCAAACATCATAGCAACAACAATCATAACTGCCTTGCAGAAATACTTGTTACAACGAATAACTTGTCGAGAGAGAGAGAGAGAGAGTGTGTGTGTGAGTGTGCTTCCGGCTTCTCTCCCGTAGGGAGAGGTTCGGGATTGTCTGCGCCGCGCGGCTGTGAACGCGGCAGCTTAGAGTGTGTGTTACGCATCGTGTGCCTCCGAAATAGGATACAAAAAAACATAAATGTATAATACGGCTTTTGTTTTCGGTGCTGTTAAGTTTTATTCTGCGCTTAATTTATAGAGAAATTCTAAATTTACCAAATTCTGTCTTGATTTTTTTCTCATCATTATAGTAACACTAAATTATTGGAAAACGTATCATAGTTCTTACGATTTTTCTGGGCAATATGCTGCCGAAACACAACCGACTTAGCCACACTGCGTTTGCCGCCAGATGCCGCTTCGACAAAATACACGCCTGCGGACCGACCGCTGGTAGAAATTTTGCCACCCGCACCTGCGTAGAGCAGCTTGCCGAAAATGTCGCGAACGGCAATGGTTGCACCTGCGGGCGCGGAAACATCAAAACGCTCGCTGACAGGGTTGGGCTTTATTAGTAAATCTGAATTTAGATTTTGATTTTCTTCTGGCGGATTCATCTGATATTCGGACTTATGATTTGCGGTAAATTCTAAAATAATGAATAAACGAGCGCAGTCAATCAATAAAAATATCTGCGCGGTTTGATAATGTCAGTCAATATTAATTTAGATTTTAAATGCTGATTTACCAGCATGACAAATCTGTAGTCTTGCATGAGGAAGAAGCAACGGAATTTGACATGTCGTCGTTATGTTGTTGAAAGCATACACCAACTGTTTTCAAAAGAAAATTCAGTCATAGTTTGTATGGTTTCTGCATAATCCTGAATTTTGCGAGTTCCATTTACAATATTCCTTTCATTCTGTAATATTCTATTCCAACGAACTCCATGACAAGCAAATTATTGCGTCAAATTTTATTTGTTCTTATTGCGCTCTTTTTCTCAAACACTGCGTTTCTATCGGCGCAAAAAACTGTGCAGACGACAGCAATAGACGGGTTGCGCGACAAAGTTGCATCATATTTCGCCATAACAAATGTTACATTAATCCCCGAACCAAATACAATCATTCAGAATGCCGTTGTCATTATTCGCAACGGCATAATTGAGGCGGCAGGCGCAAATATTGCCATTCCGTCTGGAGTTTCTGTGCGCGATGGCAAAGGATTGTGGGTGTATGCTGCTTTTATCGAGCCGTATTCTGAATTGGGAATTGGTAAAAAAACTGTGCAAAAAACCGGTTTTTCTGCTGAATTCGATGACGATCAAATTGATCAGCCGCTGCCTGCGAATAGAGGTGCGCGCTATTGGAACGAGGCAATACATCCCGAAAATCGTGCCGCCGAATCGGCTTCATTCGACAATGAAACCGCTGAATCGCTTCTTAATGCCGGCTTTGCGCTAGCGCAAATCAACTCTTCCGACGGCATAATGCGCGGTTCGTCAGCAATTGTGTTTGCAAGAGCCGGGAACGCCAATCAAATCATTGCCAAAGCCGATGCAAGCCACGTTCTTTCTTTTCGCAAGGGAAGCTCGCGAAATTCATATCCAAGCTCGATGATGGGAAGTATTGCGCTCATTCGTCAGGCATTTTCAGATGCATTATGGTATTCGGCTGCGCAATTCGCCTATCACCAAAATCCTTTATTGGCAATTCCGGAAACAAATCTTTCGTTAGAAGCTCTTTCTCAGGCGATAGCGGCTAAAAAACCATGGATTTTCCATACTAACAATGAAAACACTCTGCTTCGTGGAAGCAGAATTGCTCAAGAGTTCAATCTGCCCTTTGTGTATTTGGGAAGCGGTCGCGAATATCGCCGCCTTTCAAGCATAGCGCCGTTGAAACCGCGGATAATACTGCCGGTAAATTTTCCATCTGCGCCCGATGTGTCAACTCCGCAAAAAGCTTTAGATGTTTCATTAGCCGATCTCAAGTACTGGGATGCCGCGCCTGCCAATCCAATGCGGCTAGATTCTGTCGGCATACGATTTGCCTTCACTTCCTACGGACTTAAAGACAAAGCCGAATTTTTGAAAAATATTCGCAAAGCTGTGCAATATGGCCTCTCTCCTGCAAAAGCCCTTGCCTCTTTGACGACGATTTCGGCTGAATTTTGTGGAATTAGCGACAATGCAGGAACTATTAAAGCCGGGAAATGGGCAAATCTATTAGTTGCCGACGGAGATATTTTCGATGCCAAAACTACAATTCGATCTGTTTATGTAGCAGGCGAGGAAAACGTTGTGAATCGGATGCCGGAAAATGACGTAAGAGGTTATTGGACATATAATATCGAAAACATGCCTTCGCTTCGTGTAGCACTGACGGGAAAATCTTCCGCACCCGATGTTGAAATCAAAAAAGATACACTGAAACTTAATGCCAAATTTTCGACAAATGAACGACAAATAGCGCTTTCTTTTACCGGCGATCCGCTCGGCATTGCTGGTGTCCTTCGACTATCCGGTTGGATGGATACTATTGCAGGGAAAGGAATTGCACTATTTCCAGATGGAGCGCAGCGCCGTTGGACAGCAGTTCGAGACAGCGCTTATATATTCAATCCGGCCGTTGCGGACACACAAATTTTACATCCGGCATTCGGCATATTGCAGCCCGATGGACCTTATGGCTTCGAGCATATTCCGCAACAGAAAAGCGTGCTTTTTAAAAATGCCACAGTTTGGACAAGCGCGAAAGATGGCATACTCCAAAATACCGATGTTTTAATTTCCGACGGTAAAATTGCGGCAATTGGAAAAAAAATTGCTAAATCTGCAGACACTATAATTGATGCGACAGGGCTTCATCTCACCGCTGGAATAGTAGACGAACATTCGCACATTGCCATCGAAGGCGGCGTAAATGAAGGGACTCATGCAATAACTCCGGAAGTTCGTATCGGCGATGTTATAGACCCTGACGACATGATTATTTACCGCCAGCTCTCGTCAGGCGTAACAAGCTCTCACACTTTGCACGGCTCGGCAAATCCCATTGGCGGACAAGTTCAATTTATAAAACTTCGCTGGGGCGCTGATTCCGAAGGATTGAAATTCAACGACGTTCCTCCCACAATTAAATTCGCATTAGGCGAAAATGTGAAACAATCTAATTGGGGCGAGCATTTTACAACACGCTATCCTCAAACGCGCATGGGAGTTAAAGAAATCATGGAAGATGCTTTTCGCGCCGCGCTCGAGTACGAAAAAGAACAAAAAGTCGGAAAGCGGAAAGATGGGCTGCCATTTCGACGCGATTATCAGCTTGATGCTTTGCTTGAAGTACTACATGGAAAGCGATTAGTGCATTGCCACTCGTATGTGCAAAGTGAAATCCTTATGTTGATTCGACTAGCCGAAGAATTTGGCTTCAAAATTCAAACGTTCACTCATGTGCTCGAAGGGTATAAAGTTGCGCGAGAAATAGCTCTGCATGGAGCAAGTGCCTCTACATTTGCTGATTGGTGGGCATACAAATTTGAAGTTTATGATGCTATTCCGCAAAATGCCGCTATAATGCACGAACAAGGAGTGCTGACCTCTATTAACAGCGACGATGGCGAAATGGGCAGACGGCTAAATCAAGAAGCGGCTAAGTCAATAAAATATGGAGGTTTATCCGAAGATGAAGCTATTAAGCTATGCACGATAAATCCCGCCAAGCAAATGAAATCTGACTCACGCATCGGTTCAATAGAAATAGGCAAAGATGCCGATCTTGCCCTATGGACAGGCAATCCTCTTTCTAATTTTTCTCGCGTAGAGCAAACTTATATTGAGGGACGAAAGTATTTTGACCGCAATACCGATGCTAAGCTCCGAGAGCGCGACTCCTTCATTCGCGCTTCGCTGGAGCAGCGCGCCATGGCCGTAGTCCAAACGGGATCTCCGGTCGCAAAACGCTCATCGCTTACTCCGAAACATGCATATAATTGCGAAGATAATGCAGATGAAATGAAGGGAAATTATTATGAGGAATAATATTCATCCATAGATTATTTTCGGCGCATCTTCATCAAACAACTTGATGCATTTGCAGAGATAACAACAAACTATCTACAACTACCGCATGATAGAACTGCTTATTCTTTGCGTTGCGGCTGCCAATGGGCTAATCAGCATAATTTAACTATATTTGCCGTTCTTTAACATTAAATTTTACCGCAATTATTGCCACTTTGCAAAGCAATTATTGCTTACTGAAGAATGGCTACGCCTAAACAGCAAGAAGAAATCGGGGTTGCAATGATTGTCCGAAACGCATCAGAGCATTTGGGACGAGCTCTCGACTCAATTAGCAGCTTCGCAAAGCAAATAGTTGTTGTTGATACCGGCTCGAACGATAATACGCCTAAAATTGCCGTAGCATACGGCGCAGAAGTGCATTTTCACGCTTGGAACGATGATTTTTCTCAATCTCGAAATTATGCACTTCAAGCAATGCGAACAGAATGGATATTGCAGCTTGATGCTGATGAAGAAGTTGAGAATGGAAATTTCAGATCCGTTCATGACAGCATTTCACAAACTTCAATCGGCGGTGCAACAGTAAAAATCATTAATATTTTGCCAGATGGCACAAAGAGCACTCACCATTTTACGCGCTTATTTCGCAAACATCGAAGCATTCGCTATGCCGGTCGAATACATGAGCAAATAGCACCGTCGATCATTGCATTGGGGTATGATATTGCAGAATCGCAGATTGTAATTACTCATCACGGCTATGCATCGGAAAAACGAGAGCGCGCTTTGAGAAATAGATGGCTGCTTGAAAAAGAATTGCTCGACAACCCGAATGATATTTGGCTGCAATACCATTTAGGCATGAGTTTGTTTGCCGAAAAAAATTATAAAGAAACAGCAGAAATATTGACAAAAATAGGAAATTCAACTGTATTGTCGCAAGAGCAAAGAGAATTGTCTAAAATACGCGCCGCACAAGCACTTATTGCTTTGGAATTCTATGATAAAGCTTTGAATATTATTGACTTTCGTAGCAATTCACCAGAACACGAAGGTTTGCGCTTATATGTTTTAGGTCTGCTTTTTGGCTTGCGCGGCGATCTTTCGCAAGCCGTTTCAACTCTTTTGCGACCGGAGATTAAAAATTCAGATTTAGTAAACCGAAGCGATGCTGACAGATTTGCAGCTCAATTTGCTTCCGTGATGAAACGTGGGAAATCGTCATTACAACCGTATTCTCAGGCAACAAATCAATGATACTTGTCATTCCTGCAATAGATCTCGAACACGGGCAATGCGCCCGTTGTATATCGGGCGAACCAGGCACCGAACATCTATATTCTCTAATATCAGAGCATCCGGCCGAATTAGCTCGTCTTTGGCGGCGTGAAAATGCAAAATCAATTCATATTACCGATCACGATGCACTTCATGCCGAACACTCCGACTTCAATGCTTCTATTATCAAAGAGCTTGCCCGGTCGGTTGATATTCCTATTCAGCTTTACTCTTACTTTCCGAATGTAGAGCAGTGTCGCGTATGGTTGGAAAACGGAGTTTATCGAGTTATAATCTGTCAATTGGTTCTTAACGATCCGGAAGGCGTGAGAAAGTTGGTTGAAGATTACACTTCAAGCCGCATTATTTTAGGCATTCGAGCAAAGAACAGAAAAGTAATTTTTACCGATACTCCTCGCGATATGAACGATATAGAACTGGCGCTGGCAGCAAAATCATTAGGCATTCAGCGTTTAGTATATACGGATGTTTCATGGGAAGGATCTCTATGCGGTCCCGACTACGATATTCTGACAGATATAGGGCTATCATCGAAAATGCGCATCACCGAAGCAGGCGGCGTTGCAAAGCCCGAACAATTATGGAAATTACAAGAATTGCAAAAAGAAGGAATTGATTCGGTTATCATCGGTCGGGCACTCTATGAGAATTGTTTTCCTTGCCAGCATATCTGGCGCGAAGTAGAAGCTGAACTTGAACCGGATATCGTGGAGCACGAATTGTGAAAATCGCGGCAATGCCTTGCTCGCTTTTTTCTTGGCTGTTTTTTTTGATGTTTCTGCAGCCACTGCCGGCTTTATGCTTCGGCGACCTGCTTTTTAAACCATACGCAGCAAACCCTTATGAAGGACGCGTTGGCGTGATGGGGCAGTTAGAAGTAAAAAAACTGCGTCTTGACATTGGTAACTCAATTGATTTAATGCGGTTTGCACAAGATTCCATCGTTTTTTCAATCGGAGCAGATTTTTTTACTTTTAGCCGGTTGCGCAGCGAGGGAAATTTAAAGTTTCCCGTAGAAACAGCTGATTATTATTTTGGATTGAACGCAGCGGTTGTATTCCCGAAACAATTCGACTGGACGCCGTCGGCGCGATTGCGCTACGCTCATATTTCATCGCATTTGATTGACGGTTTGGCAGATTCTGTCGGACATTTTAACGGCAATCTACCATTTGTTTATAGCCGCGAATTTATTGATGCAACATTTGCATTAGAAAAAAACGGATTGAGATTTTACTGCGGATTGAACTATGTTTATGCGCGCCTACCGCGCTCTGCATCGCCAATTATTCCGCAATTAGGATTTGACATGCGCTATCCAATTTCAAAAATATTTGAATTTCAAGGCGGTCTCGATGAGAAGATAGCAGGCGTTGACGGCATTTTTCTGCCAATGCACGCAGCGCAAGTCGGAGTTTTGTTAAAAACATCGCCGCAACGAGGAATTTCTGCCAATCTCTATTATTTTAGCGGACGCAGCATTCACGGCATGTTCTTTCTCGAACGTGATGAATATGTGGCGGCAGGATTTCAAATACAATTTTAATTGTGCCATAAATAAGAAATGACAATTTTGGAAACAAGCACCATAGAGCGTTCTACTGCTGAATACGCCTCGAGATTTCCACAATCATATTTTAGAAAACTCGCGACCGGTGAAACAGTTTCGCGAATCGGATTCGGCACATACCGCACTGCCATCGGCATTGAAGCACATGAGAATGCGTTGCGCAAAGCATTATTGTCTGGCATCAATCTTATTGACACTGCAAGCAATTACGCTTTTGGCGACAGTGAAATACTTATTGGCAGCACGCTTGAAGATTTAATAGCCGAGGGAAGCGTTTCTGCGGATGAACTTGTAATAGTCACCAAATCGGGCTATATTCAAGGTGAAATTTTAGAAGAGGCAAAGCGCGGAGAGCTTGAAGGCAGGCGCATACCGGGCGTTGTAAAATTAGAGGAAAATGTTTGGCATAGCATTCATCCTTTTTTTATAGCAGAGCAGCTCAATCAATCGCTCGAGCGTCTCAACTTATTGCATATTAACGTCCTACTGCTTCATAATCCTGAATATTATTTGGCTTGGGCGCAGTCGGCCGGCAACACGCTCGAATCAGCGCGAGAAGAATTTTACAGAAAAATGCGATTGGCATTTGAATACTGTGAGAAAGCCGTTTCCAATGCTAAAATTTCATGGTATGGAATTTCATCAAATTCTCTTGGCTATATGCCTGAGCATTACCAGTTCTGCGCGCTAGACAAATGTTATCGCATTGCTGAAGACATTGCAGGAAGCGACCATCATTTTCGATTTGCACAGCTTCCGCTGAATCTTTTGGAAACTGGCGCCGCAGTGCATAAAAATCAAGAGAATGGAGAGCTAACATGCCTTGAATTTGCGCAAAAATTCGGCATTTCTGTATTAGCCAACCGCCCATTGAATGCGCTTTCGGGCGGCTCAACATTAGTGCGACTTACAACACAAGCAACAACAAGCACCGCACCCGAGCCAAAACATATTGAGCATCTGATTGAGCAGACAATTGATCATGAACGCATGCTTTTTTCAGAATTATTATCGGCTCTTGACATTCCGCAGAACGATTTATTTATTCTTCGCGGTTTGGCAGCAACCGGCGAAGCAACCAAAATACTATGGAAGTCATTGCCTTCATTTGCCGATTGGAGTACAGTTTTATTAGAGCAATTCGAGCCGCGAGCCAATCAAGTAATTTCATATTTGCAACAAATAAACACAAGCGACATTTCTGAATGGCTGTTTGCATACATTCCATTGCTGCAAGAAATGTGGAACAACATTTCAACATATTATACATCAAAGGACACTCCAGTTTCACTGGCAATAAAGCGCTCTGCAAACGCCGCTTTTGGTAAAGAATACGGGCTGCTGCCCATGACTCAGCTCGCACTTCAAACATCTATGAACTCGGAAGGCATATCGTCTACGCTAATGGGTGCTCGATCTGTTGCATATATAGATGATGCATTGACGGCGCTTGAATCCAAGCTTAAGCAATTGCATGCAAATGATTGGAAATCGTATCTTGCCGCAATTACGCAGTCAAATGGAAATTAATAATTATTTATTTTAATTTCGCTCTCGCATAAAAGCGGCAACGTGCATTTTTATCATTAATCATAGAAATATTATGCAGATTCTATTTAATCTGCTAATATAATTAAACATTTTATTGTTTGCGGATATGATTCTAATTTTATTGATATCTTGAAATTATTTAACATCGCAACAAACAATTGTTTTGCAAGCCAAAACATAAATATATTTTTAGAAGTATTGAAAGAATCTAATGAATAGCATGACCGGATTCGCCAAAGCGGAAACTACTGAAAACAGCATTACGGCTACAGTGGAAATTCGCAGTGTCAACGGCAAATATCTTGATGCGAGTATACGCTTGCCACGCTCTCTAGCAACCAAAGAAAATGAAGTACGCGATATTGTGCGCAAAATGATTTCACGAGGCAATCTTTCGTTGAATATAAATGTAGAAGGATCAAAAAGCTCAGCACCAAAGTTTAACGAAGACATTGCAATAGAGCATTTTACAGCATTAAAAAATCTCGCAAAAAAACTAAAATTAAAAGAGCAGCCCGGGCTTGCCGACTTGCTCAGATTTTCGCAAGATTTATGGGAAAGTCCGGCTGACGACCGCACCGAACAATCATGGGAAATTGTAAAAAAAACGCTTGAAACAGCTCTAAAAGAATTAGACATTGCGAGAAAAAATGAAGGAAGAGAATTAGCAAAAGATCTGAAATACAGAATAAAGCATATTGAGGATATTACCGCAAAGATTGAAGAAAAAGCGGTGGAAAGAGCGCCGGAAGAGCGTGAAAAATTACGTCAAAGAATTGCGCAATTATTTGAAAGCGATGAAATTGACGAGCAGCGTTTGCAAATGGAGATCGTGTTGCTCGCCGACAAGCTCGACATTTCAGAAGAATGTGTCCGTTTGCGCAGTCATATTAAATTTTATCATGAATTACTGAAATCAAATGAGCCAAGTGGACGAAAAATGAATTTTTTGCTTCAAGAATTGCATCGCGAAACAAACACCATCGGCTCGAAGGCAAACGACGCCGAAATTTCGCACTATGTTGTTGAAATAAAAGAGGAATTGGAAAAGATCCGCGAACAAGTGCAAAATATCGAATAAACAAATTAATTTCAACTTATGTTCCGTAAAAATTTGCTTGTTCTTTCGGCTCCGAGCGGCGGCGGCAAGACCACCGTTGCGCGGCATTTGCTTGCTGTATTTCCTGAATTGCAATTTTCAATCTCTGCAACCACTCGTCCGATACGTTCAGGCGAGATTCATGGCAAGGATTATTTTTTCCTTAGTCGCGACGAGTTTTTACAAAAGATTGCAGAAGGCGATTTGTTGGAATATGAAGAGATTTTTGGCAATTTCTATGGCACTTTGCGATCAGAGGTGCAACGGTCATTAGACACGCATAGTCCGATGCTCTTTGATGTTGATGTAAAGGGCGCGATTTCTATTCGCAAAGCATTTCCACATGACTCGCTTTTGCTCTTTATAGCACCGCCCGACATGTTTGCGCTTGAGCAGCGCCTGCGCGCTCGCAGTACCGAAACCGACGAACAAATACGTCTGCGATTAGCTCGCGCCAAAATGGAAATGCGTTTTGCAGATGATTTTGACATGGTAATAGTTAATGACAATTTACAGCAAGCTTTAGCAAAAGCAGAGCAATCAGTACAGCAGTAATTTTATTTGATTTTTCTACAAAAGATAAATTTTCCTTATTTAGGATTGGTAAATTATATCAAACAAATTAATATCAGCATCTCTAAACATCAACAAAGCCGCAAGTATTCGGCACAGCTAAAATTATTATTTTCACACAATGAGGAACTACAATGAAAATGAATTTAAATTTTACTTTTACTTTAATTACATTTCTATTTTTTGGCAATTTATATGTTTTTTCACAATGGACTAATATGAAAGCTCCAGAACTAACTTACTCGAAATTAGAGGTTTCTAACAATGGGAAAAATATTGCTGCCTTTGCTTTGGATATTGATTTAACTAATTTTAAAAATGCACCAAAGTATATTATTTCGCATGATTACGGAGCAACATGGCAAACCGTTAGCCCTCCCGACACGGCTGGGTTGACAGATCCATTGCTTGCATCGCCTATTACTATGTTTTGGGATGGCGACGACTTATTTATTCAAAACCTGAATAAAAGCAATCTATTGAGAAAGTCATCTGATTACGGTGCTACTTTTACTGTTGTGCACGACAAAATTCCTGCCCTACACTTAAATCTGCTTCGTTTGCCCAATGGCAAATGGTACTACGGCTACAACGGAGAACGATATGCCTCAACCGATAAAGGCATCACATGGTCTGATGACGGACCTAACAATTGCGGGCTTATGCATTATGCAATTGCAAATAATGGAAATATTGTAACGACGTCAAACAATGGAGTAAGCTACAGCTCAAACAATGGTAACTCGTGGGAGCGGGCAACTTTTCCTTCCAACGACAGCTTTATTGATTCCGATAATTCAATTAGCAAAGCTCCCGACGGCTCTTTATATTTCCTAGCGAAAACCAATACTGTAATTTATAAATCTTCGGATAATGGAGTGTCTTGGCAGAAAGTAAATCCTAGCTTGTCTTTTGTTAATGCCATAGCTATTATTTGTTCTGGAACTGACATTATTTCTTTTAGCAAAAGCGGCGGCACTTTCAAAAGTACCGACGGTTGCAAAAATTTCTCAGAAATGACTCCAAACGCACCGAAATCTGGCTGTTTAGTGAATCAGGGCTATGCAATGACGGAGTCATCTTCAGATATTTTTATAGCCGGGCAATCAGCAATATATAAATATCGCAAATCTCCCGTTTCAGGAATAAACGATAAAACAGCAGACATTACAATTAATATCTCGCCAAATCCTGCTCAAGATTTTATAGAAATAGAAAATATTTCGCCTTCTGCCATTTTTACATTATACAATAGTTTAGGCGGAACAATAGTTAACAATGAAAATATCACGGGCAATAAAATAGATGTCAGTAGATTGTCAAGCGGCGCGTACCTGATAAAGTTTCAAGATAATAATAATTTTTCGTTTAAAAATATAATGATAAGCAGATAAGCGATATATCCACCTTGAAAAATAAATTGCAGCCCATAATTTCGAATAAGTATTGATTCATTTATCATTGCTTTTAACTATTGTTTAAATAGCGCTTAAATATTTATTTTCACTTTTTCGATAAACAACGTCAGCAACATATTAAAGTTTAACTATGAATACATATCGCATTGAGCATGATTTTCTTGGAGAAATGAATATTCCCGACAATTTCTACTATGGTGTGCAGACAATGCGGGCTATAGATAATTTTCCGATTACCAATATTCCTATTTCAACAGTTCCACAGCTGATACGCGCCTTTGCTTATGTGAAAAAGGCGGCAGCTTTAGCCAATGCTGATTTAGGCGTAATGTTGCAAAATATTGCCGATGCCATTAGCCAAGCATGCGATGCAATAGCCTGCGGAGAATTGGCGGATCAATTTCCCGTCGACCTAATTCAAGGTGGAGCCGGAACTTCCACCAATATGAATATAAATGAAGTAATTGCGAATAAAGCATTGGAAATACTCGGATATCCAAAAGGGCGCTATGATATTGTGCATCCCAACAACCACGTTAATTTTTCTCAATCTACCAACGATGCATATCCAACAGCTTTTCGTCTTGCTCTACATTACAGCATCACAGAATTGATCGAAGAAATGAAGCAGCTCGTTGATGCATTTGCAGCAAAAGGCGAAGAATTTTCTGAGGTTTTGAAAATGGGACGCACTCAGCTGCAAGATGCTGTTCCTATGACGCTTGGCGCAGAATTTACCGGTTTTGCAGTTACCATACGAGAAGATATTGCGCGGCTAACCGAAGCTCAAGCTCTTATTACCGAAATCAATCTTGGCGCAACAGCGATAGGCACTTCAATCAATGCGCCAAAGGGCTATCCTGAGTTGGCGACAAAGCACTTGGCAACAATCAGTGGAGTTTCGGTGCGACTTGCCGAGAATTTGGTGGAGGCAACAAGCGATACCGGCGCATATGTGCAGCTTTCCGGCGTTTTGAAGCGCATAGCAGTAAAAATCTCAAAAATTTGCAATGATTTGCGTTTGCTTTCATCGGGTCCGCGTGCGGGCTTAAATGAAATAAATTTGCCTAAACTGCAGCCCGGCTCATCCATTATGCCAGGCAAAGTCAATCCTGTGATGCCAGAAGCGATAAATCAAATTGCGTATTACGTAATAGGCGCTGACGTTACCATTACTTTGGCAGCAGAGGCTGGGCAGCTCCAACTTAATGTTATGGAGCCTGTTATCGCATATTCACTTTTTAATTCAATTTCGATGATGCGCAATGGATTCCGCGCATTGCGCTCAAAATGCGTAGAAGGAATCACGGCAAATGCAGATATTTGTCGCAATTATGTGATGAACAGCATTGGCATTGTAACAGCACTCAATCCTATTTTGGGCTATGAAACTTGTGCAGCAATTGCCAAAGAAGCTCTCGAAACAGGACATTCGGTTTATTCTATTGTTCTGCAAAGACATCTCATGGATAAAGAAAAACTCGATGAAGTGCTTTCAACCGAAAATCTGATGCATCCCAAATTTTATGCATGATCGTGAGCGGCACATTCGATTGATTATTGATTAAAGCGAAAATTATTCCGTAATGTCAGTCAAACAAATGTCGCTGCACCCAATCTGCTATGCGGCGCGTTGCTTCCTCGCTTGGCCAATGCGCACCTTTGAACGGGAAAAATACATGATTTACTTTATTATTTTCTAAAGTATTATGAAAAAGCTCGGCAGTTTGAAATGGTACTGTGGCGTCCTCGGTTCCGTGCGTAAGAAACAGTTCCACTCCATTTCTAAATAATTCTGGCAACCGCTCAATAACTTTACCTTCGGGATACATGCTTGCACACATCATCACGACGCCTGCAAAACTTTCTGGATGGCGCGTTGCCACCACGCCGGCATAAAAACCTCCTTGAGAAAAACCAATTATAACTGGCAGAGCGTTTTTTACAGGCAATGTTGCTCGCGCATCTTGAATCGCAGAAAAATACCAATCGGCAGAATGCGACACAATGTTTTCCTTTAACGAATCCGGCGCATTGAGATCTTCGCCGGCAGCAGATAATTTAAAGGCGAATGTTGAGGCAGATTCACGAAATTTTACATATGGCGCTTCGGGGCATACAAAGATAACATTATTTAATTCCAATGACTTTGCCCATCGCAACATAATTGACGGCTCTTGCCCATTGCCATGCAAAATCAAAACGAGATAGTATTTTTTACGAGGATCGTAGCCGGCTGGATATAGTATTCTATACTTTCCTAAACGAGTTTGCGGAATAATTTTTTGCGGAAAATCATCGGCAATATCTGCATTTCGTCGAAACAGCTTCGTTGTCGAATCATATAATCGCTGCTTTTTCAAAATATTGAATAAAGAATCCGAAGTAAGTGCAGAAACGTCGCCACAGCCAATTTCACCAGCATTAAATAGAATTTTCATAGCAGAATCTGCTTTGTTCAAGCGCGCATAGCATCGCGCTAAAACAACTGCGCTGCCAACATCGCGCGGCATTGCCTGCACCCATACTCGCAAAAAGTTAGCCGCGGTCTGATAATCTTTATTTTTAAGATATTCTTCAGCCCTTTCTCTATAGCTTCGCTTCTCGACCGGCACATTATTTTGAGCTAATGCAGAGCCAAAACAGAATATTAAGCTTAAAAAGAGTATAATATTTTGGAAACAAACCTTTTTCTTCATAATTATCAATGAAAGGAATTAATGAGGCGCAAGTGCCAAAATATATTGTAATTATGCAAGCAACGATTCAAAATTATCAAAATTGACGGCTATCATAAATTTAAATGCTTTCATAATGTAACATTGCACGCTCCAAACACTTGAGCAAAGACATACTGATTTACTCAATTTAATCGTATAATAATCAAACCGCATCATGCTTAAACAATACAATATCGTAATTTTGCATGAATACTGCTTGTTTCGCTTAATATTCCTTCTGATGACCATCGCCCGATATTTACCATTGTTTCGTATTCCATTGCTTTTCACCTTATTAGCCGCTCTATTCGCTTCAAGCGCAGATGCAGTGGCGCAAATGCTGTCAGCCAAAGAGAAATTAGCTTTTTTTGCGCGTGGCGGCATTAATTTTGTTTCGCATAACAGCGGATTTGGCACATTCGTCGGACCAGCTGATTGTGCTTCCTTGCAAGATGGCAAAGGAAGCGGTTTTTCAGGCACAATCGGCGTAGAATTGCCGTTGTTTTCCAAAAGTTTTCTCGGAATTGGCATTGGATTTACAAATTTCGGCGGCAAAAGCTCAGGAAATTCAGTGTTTAATTCTCGCGATACGACAAGCGGAGAGCTTACTCCCGTAACATTGCAAACAAATCTTACAGCCGCGATGCAGTATGCGGCTTTGCATCCAGAATTCAATACAATTCTTATTGAAAAATTATTGGGCGGGCCTTTGCGGCTGAGTATCGGCACATCGGCTTTTATTCCTCTATCTGCTTCGTTCGACCAAACAGAAAACATAATTTCACCAGCAAATGCCGCATTCATTGCCAATGGCAACAGATTACAGCAGCGCACCATAGCAAAAGGAGATATCAAAACAATAAAAGTGTTGTTTGGTATATCGGCAGGAATTGAAAATATGATTCCCCTATCGTCTCGCTTATATTGCACACAACAAATTGGCGCTGATTTTCCACTCAATAATGCAACGTCAGACACAGATTGGAAAATGCATGGCTTGCGCGCAGAAATAGGACTTCGCTATGCGCTTCACACAGAATCTACTCAGCCGATTATTTCTCCACCGCCTCCTCCACCGCCATTACCCTCGCCACCGAAGCACCGCGAACTATCGCCCGCTCTATCAATAACACTCAAAAAAGTTGATTTGAAGGGTAAAGAAGGACGCGAGTTAATAGCATCGCCTCCAATAGTGAATGCAGTTTTTTTTGAGCAAAATTCTGCTGTGATTCCTTCTAAATACAGCCAGAAAGAGTTGTCGGGAGCCATACCGTCTGACGCTTTGGAATTTCACCGTTACATCATTCCTTACATAGCTAAAATTCTCAGCGACAATCCTCGCGGAAAAGTAGAATTATATGGTGCAACATCAGGCGACGATGAAAGCCGCGGCGTTGAATTGGCGCAGCAGAGAGCTGACGCAGTGCGTAATATACTGATATCATTGGGTATTGCCAAAGAGAGAATAAGCGTGGCTGCCGACGTCAATCCTGCCGTAAAAAGCTCGCAGGATTTGCCGGAAGGGCGCGAGGAAAATCGTCGAACTGACATTATTGTTAGGAATGTGCGCTTGCAAGAATATGTGTCGCGTCAGAATTATGCCGACATATCAGGTGCGGCAACAATGGAAATAATTGCCGAGGATCTTGCATCCGACAGCATTATCACTGTAAAATCGCCATGCTTTTCCACGCCACTAATTATTAATTCCGGAGGCACGTTTACAGTGCCTTTGCATTGCCGCACAACAGAAACTTCGGGCGCATATTCGCTGCAAGTTGAGGCAATATCGAAGAATCTGTCTGCAACTGATTTCTATTTGTCTTCTCTTGGCAGCATTGAAAAAACAGGCGAAGATGTGTATGTCAATAATTTCGACGCCGTACTTCGCTTTAATTACAACAGCGATGAACTTTCAGCCGAAAACAAAGAATTACTGCGTCAAATGATAGAAAAAATGCCGTCCGGAACAATCATTACTATTTACGGAAGCGCAGATGCAATAGGCACTCAGCAGCGGAATATTCAGCTTGAGAAAAATCGCGCTTCAAATACCGAGCAGTTTATACGCTCTATTTCCGGCAATACATTTACCATTCACACTGCCCAAGGAACAGATAAATTTCCTGAAAACACTCCCGAAGGCAGATTCCTTAACCGCAATATGCGCATACGCTTAGAAAAGTAATAATGGTGCTGCGGCTTTGCAGTTAAATACATATCGCAAATAATTAGAATATGGAAAGCAAATCAGTCAAGCCAGCAAAAGAAGTAAGCAGCGAATCTTACGGAGCTTTTGTTCGACGTCAATTTCGCAAACGGCTTTTAGGCGTTATTTCCCTTTACTTTCTCATTGCCGTAATGCTTGCGGCTGTGTTTGCCGACTTTCTTGCCAATGACAAACCACTCATTGCTTCCTATAAAAACAAGCTTATTTTTCCTGTGCTACAGCAATATGCCGTTGCAGTCGGTATTTCATCATGGGGCGCTGAATTTGCCCTTGCTGATTGGAAATCTATGCATTATGAATGGTCGCTATTTCCTCCTATTCCCTATTTGCCCTCAAATACCGACCAAGACGCAGTTAATGCAAATAAAACAAATCCGACTGCTCAACATTGGCTTGGAACAGACGACATTGGGCGAGATGTTTTTTCAGGCGTCATCCACGGCGCTCGATATGCATTGGCTATTGGCGTTGTGGCAATGGGCATTGCTTTGCTCATCGGCGTACTTATGGGCAGTATGGCGGGTTTTTTCGGAGGCAAAACCGATATGCTGATATCGCGGCTTATAGAAGTTATCATTACATTTCCAACATTTTTCTTGATAATAACCGTAGTGGCAATGTTTCAACAAGGAAATATTTGGCTGATTATGGCTCTAATTGGATTAACTAATTGGACAGAGGTGGCGCGACTCATTCGCGGCGAGTTTTTAAGGATTCGCAATCTCGACTTTGTTACTGCCGCAACGTCTCTTGGATATTCACGCAGTCGCGTTATTTTCCGTCATGTGCTTCCTAATGCGCTTGGTCCTGTTTTAGTGTCGGCTGCTTTTGGCGTTGCACAGGCAATTTTAATCGAGTCGGCTTTGAGTTTTTTAGGATTTGGCGTGCCGCCGACTGTGGTTACTTGGGGTTCAATTCTGCAGCGAGCATCCGGTTCAATAAGCGCTTGGTGGCTAGCTGTATTTCCGGGCTTAATGATATTTCTCACAGTATCTGCCTATAATCTGATAGGCGATGCTTTGCGCGATGCCACCGACCCGCGGCTTCGCGCATAATTTTTTTCTCATACATCTCATTCAATTTTGTTTTTGATGCGCAAGATAAACAAAACGAGAAATTCATATAACTAAAAGATGGCTGATCTTATAGGCGCATATACGGGCTTGCAAACAAGCGCAAAGATCTTCTGAAAAAACTTGGCTATAAGAAGAAAAACGACGCTTATTCTCATCCTGATAGCAATTTCGTTTTTATAGGCGATTATATTGATCGCGGACTTCAAATTCGCGAAATATTGTATATTGTAAAAAATACTGTTGAAGCTGGCAATGTGATTGCTTTAATTGGAAATCACGAATACAATGCGATCTATTTTCATCTTCATGCGGCAAATGGAGGACATTTGCGAAAGCATTACATCAAAAGTATAATTCAACATTACGAAACCATATGACAATTCCATAATCATAAGCAAGAATATGATGATTTTCCGAATGGTTCAAAACACTATCTCTTTATTTGTAAACGCCTTCTTTCAGAGCAGTTCATTCATGTTGAAATAATGTAAATATTGAATAATTAAGGAATATTTAAAATAATCTCGTCTGACAGACGAGATTATTTACAAGTCAGTCAAAGAGAATGCGCCAATAAATTCAGTGCTTGACCCAGTGCTAAAAGGCTTAGAAATTTCATTGCCCGATGGAATAGAATTTTGCGATACAGACGCAGTTGTTCGCAATAATATTCACATTAAATTGTTGAATAACCCTCGAAATATGACCTACAAATCTATTTGTGTCGAACCTTTTGAAAGTCTTCCTGATCTGATTGTTGATCAGTACAACGGCAAGTCAGATGACTTTTATTCAATCAGCGATAAGATTGTTTTATTTGTTCATAATTGGCTAAGAGGCAGTCCGTCCTTTGTGCAGAAAAATTCTAACTGCTTGGATTACAGCACAGCAAAAAGCGGATATCTTGTCGCATATAGATTGGATGAAGAAACCGATCTGAATAGCAATAATTTTTTCTTCGTATAATTATATTATTTATCGCGATTAAATAAATCAGCAATACTGATGGTTCCATGTTAGCACACAATATAGCACAATATGAAATATTCATGCTTAGGTGCATAGAATTAGCCATGATTGCCAAGAATAGAGGCGATGCTCCAGTCGGTGCTATTATAGCGATTGGGAGCGAAATTATAACCGAAGGAATAGAAGGCGGAAAGACTCATTGCGACATAACATTTCATGCAGAGATAGAAGCGATAAGAAAAGCAATAATTGCTTTAAATAGAAACGACTTGTCTGACTGCACACTAATCACGACACACGAACCATGCATTATGTGTTCATATGTCATCAGACACTATAAAATAAAGACGGTAGCATTCGGAATAAAAGTGGATGAAATAGGCGGAACAAATCCGCGATGCCATGTTTTAACAGACGAAACCATAAATATCTGGTCGCCTCCGCCGGAAATAATATGGGGAATTTTGGAAGATAAATGTGCTGTATTAAAAATGTGACCCATAATATTTTTCATTATTCTGTATTGTTGTTGCTAAGTTAAATTCATATTTGTATGACAGATAATCGCCATATTCTAGAGCATAAATTTGAAGACATAAAAGCAGTGCTTTTATCTGAACATTTAACGCATAAAATAATTCAAACGTCTTTTCGAGATTATTCGGCACAGGCTGAAATATTCAACACAGATAATATTAAATTAGGTGCTTACACGTTGTATTATTCGCCGAAACGAAATGAATTTAGCATAAAAGCATTTCAGAATTTGCCGGATTTTATCGCACAAAAAATACATAATTTTCTATTTGCCAAGCTGCAAGCCGCCTCTGAAAAAAAAACTAATGAAACAATACAATTTTCATCTCAGTTAAACGCTTATGTTGATGGCTCGTACCTAAACGGCATGGTTGGATATGGCGGCGTGATTATACAAAACGATGAAATTATTTTTGAAATAAGCGGCAGTGTAGACAAGCAGGAATATATGTCTGCGCGCCAAGTGGCTGGTGAATTATTCGCCGTAGGAAAAATATTGCAATGGTGCAGAAATAATTCAATAAAAAAAATAAATATATTTTACGACTATGCCGGCATTGAAGCTTGGGCTGTCGGCACTTGGAAAACTAACCAAGCGCTTACTCAAAATTATGCTCATTTTGTGCGTTCATGCGGTATTGACGTTCGTTGGCACAAAGTCGCCGCGCATACAGGGAATCGCTGGAATGACTATGCGGACAATTTAGCAAAGCAAGGTGCGGCATCGTCTTAAAATATGAGCGGAATCAAATAAATTATCATCATTGTTTCATTATCATTATCAATAAAGCATGTCATCTGATAAAACCGATATTGTACGACATATTGCAGATTTAGCTCGGTTGGAATTTTCTGAGCATGAAATTGGCATTTTCTCCAAGCAATTCGACGAAATGCTTTCATATATTAGCATAATCGAAAAACTCGACCTTGAAAATGTAGAGCCGCTTCTGCACGTAATACAAGCCGAAAACGTCTTTCGCGAAGACATTGCAAAGCCCTCGCTTTCTTCAACTGAGGCGCTTGCAAATGCCCCAAAACACGACAATGTGTTTTTCAAAGTTCCGAAAGTACTGAAATAGCTTAGACGTCAATGCGTTTTCCAGAACGTTCTTCCGGTGTTTTGCTTCATATATCTTCTCTTCCATCACAATACGGAATAGGAGATTTGGGCCCAAGTGCTTATCATTTTGCATCAACGCTTTCCGAAGCCAAGCAACGTTATTGGCAAATGTTGCCTGTAACTCCCACCGATGCCGGAAGCGGATATTCTCCATATTCCAGTCCGTCGGCTTATGCAGGGAATGTCTTGTTTATCAGCCCTGAACTGCTTTTCAATCAAGGGTTTCTTTCAAAAAACGATCTGAAGTCCGCACCTTCTTTTACAAAAGGAAAAGTTGATTATCCGCAAGTTACAGCATGGAAATCCGCTTTGTTTCAAATATCCTATGCAGCTTTTCAGAAACGTAGAACGCACAACAACGCTGAGTTCGAAAGCTTCTTTGAGGCGAATCGTAGTTGGTTGGAAGATTATTCTCTATTTTCTGCTTTAAAATCACACTTTAACGGCAAATCATGGAATTACTGGCCTGCAGATTTGCGCTCGAAATCTGCTCATATACTTGATATTGTCCGCGTTAATTTACACGAACGAATTGAGTATGAAATCTTTCTTCAATTTGTTTTTTTCACACAATGGCAGGAGCTCAAGAAACGCTGCAATGCTCTAGACATTCAGCTTATCGGCGACATGCCAATTTATGTAAGCTACGACAGCGCAGATGTTTGGACTAATTCCAATTTATTTCAGCTCGACACAAGTCAGCATCCCGTCAACGTTTCTGGCGTTCCACCCGATTATTTCAGCAAAACAGGGCAGCGCTGGGGCAATCCGCTCTATGATTGGGAAACAATGCAGCTGGACAATTATTCATGGTGGCATCGCCGTTTGCAACAAACGCTTTCAATGTTTGATCTTGT
The DNA here is from genome assembly GCA_039810485.1 of Chlorobiota bacterium. Lineage (GTDB taxonomy): Bacteria > Bacteroidota > Ignavibacteria > Kapaibacteriales > UBA961 > JADZAA01. Next base: position 45,993 of record JBDHXA010000004.1, read on the forward strand.
GAGAATTGACCACTTTCGCGGTTTATCGGCTTATTGGAGCATTCCGGCAAAAGATTCTACTGCCGAAAAAGGCGAATGGCGCATAGGGCCAGGCGCTCAATTTCTTCAGTCAATAGCGCGGAAATTTCCTTCTTTGCCATTGATTGCCGAGGATTTGGGCACAATTACGGCAGATGTGCGCGAGCTGCTAACAAATTTTGACTTGCCCGGCATGAAAGTATTGCAATTTGCTTTTGACGATGATATTTCTGAAAATGCTTATGCCCCGCATAATGTGGCTGAACATTGCGTGCTTTATACAGGAACTCATGATAATAACACGGCTAATAGCTGGTATTCCAAAGAAACAACGGCAAAGCAGAAAGATCTTCTGCAATTATATATAGGAAGTGATGTTACGACAAGCAATATTCACCGCCACCTATTGCGATTAGCGCTTTGCTCACGCGCAAATCTAGTAATATTACCAATGCAGGATATTTGCGGTCTTGGCGAAGAATCGCGAATGAATACGCCCGGCGTAGCAAAAGGAAATTGGACTTGGCGCTTAACAGATGAGGAATATGCCGATGAATGGGCATATTTACTTTCATTAACCGAAATCTTCGGAAGAACTTGAATGGAATATGTTGATGTACTAATAGCTGGAGCAGGAATTGCCGGCATGACATTAGCTCTAATGCTGCATAAAGAAGGGATATCATGCGCCATCGCAGACAAACATCATCCTCGAACGGCATCTCGAATTTCCGGCGGCGTTATAAATCCATTGCCGGGACGGCGTTTCTCTCCAAGTTGGAATATTAATATAGTCATGGATGAAGCAGATCTATTTTGGACTGATTGTGGTTTTCTCTTGGGACAAGAAGTTTTGTCAATGTTACCAATTTACCGATTTTTTCATGAAGGCAGTCAGAATTACTGGCAAAATCACAAGCAAGAAGCCGATAGATTTGTGATACGCGAATTTGATGATGAAGAAAACTTTGAAGGTCTTACAAAACATGAAGGCGGTGTTGTAATTTCAGGACGTCGTGTAGATGTGCCGCTTTTTCTCATGTTAGCCGAGCAATATTTACGCAGTCAAAACATCACTTTTATTAAAAGCAGCGTACTGATTGAAAAATGCCATCACGAAGATCGCGTAATTTGGAACGATATATCTGCAAAGAAAGTAGTTTGGTGCGAGGGCTGGAGCTCGGCGATCAACCCTCTTTGGTCGCATTTGCCATTTGTGCCAGCAAAAGGCGAAATTTTAACGATAAAAGCCGAAAACCTTCATTTGCCCGGCGTTGTTTCGAAAAATATTTTCATTGCACCAACCGAAGAACAAAATATCTTTCGCTTCGGTTCAACGTATAAATGGAATTTTGCAGATGAAGAACCGACTGTAGAAGGATACGAAGAGCTCACGACTCACTTAAAGCAATGGCTTACAGCGCCTTTTGAAACTCTCGCTCATGATGCGGGGATACGCTCTGCGATGCGTGACATCAAGCCAATTGTCGGATGTCACACCACCATGCATAATCATATTATTTTCAACGGACTTGGCGCAAAAGCAACGCTTATGGCTCCGTTCTGTGCGCGACAATTGGCCAATCTGCTTATTCACGGCGCTGAATGTGACCGAGAAATTAGCATTTCACGATTTGGATAATGTTGATGCGATGATTTCCGCTATAATCAATCAATAGTATTTCTCCTACAGCTCTCCTATTTCCCGGAGAGTGGCGAAGTAATAAATGGCGGTTTGGGAAAATCACTTTCTAGTGGGCGTAATTCTCCGTCTTCAAATAAAATATCAGGAACTACCATAGTCGCGCCTACATATTGATCGCCGCCGCTGATAAATGGCGAGATAACTGATGGAGCAAGATAATTATAACAGAACTGCTTTTTGCCGACAGCGATAATGTCCTTAAACGATTGCACAGAAAGCCCGGCAGCTTCGGCTCCTCGGACTAGTTCTTCTCTGCCATCTGGATACACTTTCGCAACTTCAAGAAGCGATATTTTTGCATCGCCTTGCGAATATGGATATTCTCCCTCCGTTTGCTGATAAAGCGAAGTGTATAGTATGTTTTGGTTTAGGACTTTTCGAATGATAATGCCGAAAGACAGATCTCTATCTTTGCACAATTTCAACATTTTCCTTTTTAATTCTGAACGATCCATCTGTTTCTTTGGATCTGCCGAAAGCACAAGAGAGCTAAGCATGGCCGAGCCGCCTCGTTGATGTCCGTTCGATTGCCGAATGCGTTTAGTAGGGATGCGCGAAGAAAGCAATGTTTTTAAATATCCTTTATCAATAAGCGTAACTTGCTGAGCATTAATTCCATCGTCGTCTAATGAATAATAGCCGAGCGCAGAAGTATGGCCAAAATCAGCCCGCAAAGGATCTGCCGTCAGTGAGAGAAAATCCGGCAAAGCGCGTCCGCCAATTTTATTCTGAAATGCAAAATAGCGTTCTTGATCTTGCATTCCTCTTTCTGTCAGCGGCGGACGCTGCGCAACAAGATTTGGCGCAAATATTTGAGCAAAAACTTCGGCAGCGGCCTGCTCTTCATAGAGTATTGGTCCAGAATAGGCATCTGCCAAAACAGGAGCAACCAACAAGGAATTTAGCGTAGAAGCAATTGATTCTACTGCGCGAAGCAACGAGTCGCGTCCGGGAAGTTCGCGAAGATTCCGCGCATAGCATGAGTATGTTTCTGCAATCGGCATTCCATCATTTGCCTGCGCCGACGCAACCACTTCAATCCCAATATAAAATTTATTTTTACGAAACTCTCTTCCTTCTGAATTTACAAAATAGACAGTTTCCGGCAGAAATTCTATGCTGACGGTTGAAGAAGAAATTTTAGGATAGCGCAGAAAAACGGACGAAAGATCATTGGCTGCCTTCTCATAATATTCGTCGTTAAATGCTGGAAAATCAGCGGTGTCTGCAACAATCGAAGGCGGCAAAAGTTTAAAATCAGGCGTTGTATCTGTACGTAAACGATTTTTAACAGCGGCTTCTTTTTTAGCATAAAGCTCGGCTGCCTGCTTATATGCGGCATCGGAAGCAAGCCATAGATCGCGGCGCAGCGAAGCATAATCCGGCTCGGAGGCGACGCGACGGCTGCGGAAGGATTCTTCATCGTCGGCGCTGCCAAAAAGACCTAAGCCAATATCAAAAAAATTGGTGTTGTCAAATTCCGGTTTTCCAACTCTAACACCTACAGTCAAAGACGCAGTTTTATTGGCACGAGAGTAAAGCAAGCTGCCAAGCGTAGATTTAATTGCATGAGAATTTCGGACTGTAAGACGATAGTCCATATAATAAGGACGCTGCAATGACTCTACCGAAAGCTTATTCATCGAACGGCTAAGCTCGTCTTTCATGGCGCGCTGTATATTATCGGCTAAAGCTCCTGCTGATGCAACGCATAGCGTAAAAACTGCAAATATTACCGGACTTATTCTGATATTCATAAATAGCGTCTATGCTTTCAAATATGTGAATTTCTATTGCAAAACAATGCGTTTGCGCACATAGCGTTCCTTGCCAATGCGCACTTCCGACACATAATCACCCGGAGGCATGCGCCGCCCTAAGTCATCTCTCCCATTCCAAGTAATACGATACTTGCCAGGCATTTGCCGTCCGTCAAATATTGTAGCTATAATTTTTGCCTGCATCGAGTATACAACAATTTGCACTGGGGTTACGTAATCTATTGAATACTGCATCACTGGAGAGACATCTTCTTCAAAGCCAAAAAAAGCAGCAATTGACGATAGCGGAATTTGAATCCCGGCATTGGGGCTTTTATAGGGTGATAAATTAGGAACATATTGTGATTGCGCTATTCCATAAGCGTGCATCGTTCGCTCTTGACCGCTTGGCAGAAAATATTCAGCCGGCAAATCGAACATTTTTGCTGCAACTTGCCATGGCTGTTTTTCTGCATTTCTTTGTTCATTTTCCCAAGCTCGCGCATACATTTTTGCATGAATTTGTGCAAGAGTGCCTGCCGGAATTCCTAATCGCATCAACTGTGCATAGGCGCTGTCCTGCTCATGAGTAAAAGCATAACCGTTCATTCCGGGCGCTGAAATAATTTCTATTTTTGAGCTTGTATCTATGGCTAGCGTATCACCCGAAATAATTTGAGCAGGAGTAAATTGTCGGGGACGCACCAATATTGACCGAGAAGCAGAGGAAGAATCACCGCCATATATTGCCGCATTTGACGTTAATGCCGACAAAAAAAGACAATAAACAGCAATCAGCGATAATCGAACTATAATAAGTGAAAATAAAGGCTTCATATAAAAAGTCAATATCTTACATCTGCCATATTCAATCGTTAGTTTGACGAATTAAGCATAAAGTTATGACAAAAAAAGAGGCCGACTGACAGAATAAAGTCGTCGACCTTGGAATAGAGCAATGTCTGCACTATCAGATATATTAGCTTTCGCCTTTTAGGCCGCGTTGCTCGGCATCTGAGAGCAAATCAAAGAAAGTTACCGAGTTATCATTATCTGCGTGAAATGCCGCATCGGACTTTTCGCGATCGTTGCGGCGGGAACGCTCATTATTGTTGCGACGTGAAGGGCGATTATCGCTTTCTTCGACTGAAAGCTCCGCCTCAGTATAGACAGGCGCTAAGATAAGCGAAAAATTATCAGGATTAATATCAACAACGGTTATTTCCAGCGTTTCGCCAGCTGTGTAATTTTTTGCCTTTCCTCCAACATTTTTCACTTTGCTGCGCGGTATAAAGCCGTCGAACTGGTCGTTTACACTTACAATCAGACCATTTGCAGAGCTTTGGCGAACAGTGGCTTGAGTTGAAGTCCCAACCGGCAGCACATCGTTTATAGTATCCCAAGGATTGGGCGAGGTTTGCTTAAGCCCGAGAGCAATGCGTTTTGTTTCGGCAGACGAGCTAATCACAAGGACTTCTATTTCTTGCCCAACATTCAGTATCTCAGACGGGTGAGAAATGCGGCGTCCCCACGACAATTCAGCATTGCGAAGCAATCCTTCTATGCCCGGGCGCAATCCAATGTATGCCCCAAAATCTGCCAAGCGTCGCACAATTCCTTTGACTCGAGTTCCGGGAGGAAAATCCTGCTCTACTCGCAGCCATGGAGATTCTTCAAGCTCGCGGCGGCTGAGGGATATGCGCTGATTATCTTTGTCAACAGAAAGTACTTTGGCCTTGACCAAATCACCTTTTTTAACAATTTGAGAAGGATCGTCGACCCGCACGTTTGACAAGCGTGAAATATGAATCAATCCTTCGATCCCGTTGAGATCTACAAAAACTCCAAAAGGCGCTGTTGAGACAACTCTGCCTTCTACAATATCGCCATCTTTTATTGACGAAAAGAATTCGTCTGTCATCAATTTTCGACGGGATGCGACAATAGTTTTACGACCTTGTTCATCTTGTTGAATTTCATTGATATGCACGAGAACTGTTTGTCCAATGGCACTTTGCATTTCTGCTTCTGTTGGAGTTCTTTTTAATGAAAAATGCGATGCCGGCAAAAACAAGCGCAAATCTTTGTATTGCGCCCGCATACCGCCTTTGATGCGTTCGAGAATCGTAACTTCAACTGTTCCTCCTTCAGAATGAACTTTTTCTAACTCGGCAAATAAGCCGTCGAGCATTTCTTTATGCTGTCGGCGACGCTCGGCTTCTGCTGCTTTTTCAGCAGCTTTTGCAGCAGCTTTTTCGGCTGCGCGCTTATCTGCTTCGGCTTGTTCTTCGGGAGATAGAGCGGGACGATCTGGTACTGCGCTTGCTTCTGTTGAATTATCAACATTCTCCGAAACAAAAGTTTCCTTTTCTTCTGTCTCAGGAACGCTTGCTGCCACAGGAGCAGTATAAACTTGCAGCGACTCTGCTTCAGTGCTGTTTTCAACAATAGGAGAAGCATTTGATTCCGCTTCACTTTCAGCATTGTCCGCCGAATTGCCTGCTGTTTCCTCATCTGCCAATTTTGAAGAATTATCCGATATTTCGGCTGAATTAATTGATTCTGCGGCATTTTCCGCATTGTTTGAACTTCCCTCATCGGGATTCTGAAGTTGCTCTTGCTCGGTCATACGATACAAAAAACTAAAAAATGTTAAGAAAGGCGCTTTCGCAACCTTATATTATTAAACGTCAATTTTGGCAATAGAAAGCCACATGACAAGAAACAAATTTAACAAAAAAAAGCGTCTTTCTTATGCAAGAAATTTATTTACCTATGTTTTATTGCAATTATTAGTCGGAAAAGCGCATTTTTATTTGACTTTTCAGGAATTTCTAAAGTAATGTTGTCAAAAATTCATCAAATCTTTGTAAGTTACAACTAGCATCCATGAGTATCCAGCGATTTAGCGCACATTTTACGGTAGGGAAGTTTATGCGCAACAAACTATTTGCTTTAATAATATTTATTTTTTGTTCTGGGTTGCTTCATGGCCAATCTCTTACAAATAAAGGCAAAGATTTTTGGCTGACGTTTCTGCCGAATTATCATAATAACTTCAGCGATCAGAATCTCCGTCTTCGAGATAGTTTGCAAATCTACATTACTACCGACGTGCCTACATCCGGCAAAATCACCTATCGCAATCGCAGCGGCAATGCTTTCTCATCATCTTTTTCAATTACAAAATCAGGTGATATTACTATTTTTCGAACGACTGCGATTGACTATGAATTAGAAGGATTAAACAGCCACGGAACATTGGTTGCCACAGGACAAAACGAGAAGCCGGCACCGCAAACTTTTCATATTACGGCAGACAATGATATAGCGGTGTTTGCTCTAAGTCAAGCAGTAACAACCAGCGATGCCGCCATGATACTTCCAATTCAAGCTCTTGGCTTGAAATATACTGTTGTTGCATACAATAGCGATGGGCGACTTGACTATCAGAATAGTTTAACAGGTCAAAGCACTCCCTCTCAATTTGCTGTAGTCGCAGTTGAAGATAATACGCATATTTCTATACGACCATCGGCTGCAACTGCAAGGAATGGCTTGGCTCAGCAAACTGTTGTCCTGCAGCAAGGAGAAGCATATTTAGTGCAGGCAAATATTTCTACAAGTATTCTAAATGCTGACCTCACAGGCACTGAAGTAACATCTGATAAACCAGTTGCAGTATTTGGCGGTCAGCAGCGAGCCACCGTTCCCATCGAGCGTGTGGCATCGCTTTATTCTCGCGACATGCTTTTTGAGCAAATACCACCAATGGAATCTTGGGGCACGCTGCATATCATAAGCCCTTTGGCTCCGCCAGCGCAACAAACTGCAGTTGGCTATGATCTTTATCGCGTAGTTGCCGGATACGACAATACTGCGATTTTTATTAATGGCTCACAGTCCGGAATCTTGCGCAAAGGTCAGTTTTTGGATTTTCCATTAACAGCTCCGGCAATTGTTCGCACATCAAAACCAGTGATTGTAGCGGAGTATAAAAAAACGTCAGGCGATGCTAATTCTTCTTCTCGCATGGGAGATCCATTTATGGTAATTGTGCCGCCTCGCGAACAATATCTTTCAGCATATCATTGTGCAAATATTCAGGCGTATTTCCCGCTGAACGGCACAAATCTCCCTGATACAACAGTTTATTACGAACATTATCTATCAATAGTCATTCCTACTCGATCGCTTAATTCTATAAGAGTCGACGGAAATACGGCTAACACATCTCAATTTGCTAAGGTTCCAACATCGTATAGCGCCGGTCTTTGCACAGATATGTCAGCTGGTTGGCTAAGAGTAGCTCACGGCGCCCATAGCGTAATAGCGAATGAACCGTTTGCACTAACAATTTACGGTTATGGCATGGCAAATAGCTATGGATATACGGGTGGAATTTCTCTAGAAAAAGAAGTTGATGTAAAACCGGTGGCTGCCTCTGGCGGCGGCCATATTTGTTTGGGTGATTCTCTGCAATTGAATGCTTCAGGCGGTCGCGGCGGATACAGTTGGCAGCCGTCTTCTTCTCTCTCTTGTTCAAATTGTCCCAATCCAATAGCGCGTCCGCTTATTACTACGACATACAAGGTTACTTCATTTGATGCCGGCGACTGTCCTATTGCCGACTCTGTAACCGTATTTGTAACACAAGCAATCGCAGATGCTTCGCCAGACACTACTATATGCATAGGCAAAGCTGCTAAACTTCGCGCGAGCGGCGGAATAAAATATGAATGGCGCCCCGCCGCAGATTTGTCCTGCAATGACTGCCAAAATCCGACAGCAATACCATCTGCCACAACTAAGTATTTTGTAACAGTTACAAATAGCAACGGATGCAGCGCTGTAGATTCTGTTATTGTAACTGTAAATATTCCCACTGCAGATGCGGGGCTTGATACGACAATTTGCGCCGGAAATTCTGTGCAGTTGCAAGCAAAAGGAGGCGTATCTTACACTTGGCGACCTTCTGCGGACTTATCATGCGCCAACTGTCCGAATCCTATTGCACAACCAACACAAACTACAACTTATGTTGTAAGTGCACTAAATAACTACGGCTGTATTGCAGAAGATTCAGTTATTGTAACAATCAATCACTTAATTGTTGATGCAGGACGCGACACCATTATTTGCAAAGGCGACTCGGTCCAGCTTCAAGCTTCGAGTGGTGCTTCATATTCTTGGTTTCCTCCTATTGGGCTTTCATGCGTAAATTGCCGAAATCCTATAGCGCGACCATTAAAAACAACAACATATTTTGTGCAAATAATAGATTCCATTGGTTGCTTTGCAGAGGATTCAGTAACAATCGCTGTTAGCGAACCGCACGTGATGCAAAAAATAACTGAAACAATATGCGCAGGTGATTCAATTCAACTTTCAGCAAGCGTCGGCAAATCATATCATTGGTCGCCTGCCGATGGTCTTTCATGCGTAGATTGCAAAAATCCCATAGCTTTCCCAAAATATACGACAACATATAGATTAACTATCGACAATGGACCCGGCTGCCCAACCTTGGGAGAATTTCGCGTACAAGTTCGAGAATGTTTGCCTGCAATGCTTGAATTTGAAAGCGTTGTTTCATGCGACTCACAAACTATGAGCATTAGTTTTGTCAATCGTGAAGACACAGCCGTACAATTCTTTGGGTTACGGAGTTATGATGCCGACTCACATTATTTTTCAGTCGTATACAACAGACATCTTCCAGCAGCAATAGAATCTGGCGACTCGGTTCAAATCTTCGTATCATTTAAACCAAAAGGCAATATATCGCTTATCACGCGCTGGCGATTTATTTCTTCAGCCGACAGTTCTCGAGAGTGCATTATAAAAGGCTCTGGATATATTGTATCAGTTAATTTATCGCTTATACTTCCTGACACGGCATCTCCCGGAAGCCGTCCGTTTATATCCTTGTATGGTGCCACTACTTCCTGGAAGCCGGCAGCCATTACTCATTTCAATGCGTTTATTACTTGGCATAGTGCGCACTTTGTCTTTGACCCCTCGCTCGACACCATTGCTTTGGGCGCAAAGATGCCGTCGGATTGGTCAGTAAGAAATTCAATTGTCGAAAAAGAGGATTCAACTATTCTTGCCATATATGGTAACGGCACCACAGCTATTAGTTATGATGGTGACATATTTCGCTTCACAATCGGCGTAATGCTTGGAGGCACAGAATATCCTGCATTACGGCTGGCTGCCGATTTTGGGCAGCGTTCCGAATGTATTGCTCCAATTGCCTTCGGAGATTCTTTGCGAATCTCTACTTGCGCTTTGCCAATACGTTATGTAACCGGCAGCGGAAAATCCTATTATTTGCGCACTTTTCCTTTGCCATCTTTAGGAAAATCAACAAAAATCGAATATGGTATTGGCATATCTGCCCAAGCAAAGATTGAGCTTTACTCATTGACCGGTCAGCTTATTGCAACTTTGGCATCCGCGCATCTTATTCCCGGAAATTATTCCATTGAACTTCCACATTCGTTTCTGTCGCCCGGCATATATTATTGCCGAATTATATCTGGCGAATTTATGCAAACAACTCCCATAATTATTGCAGATTGAAATAATTTACCCGTTTTTTTGTAAAATAGTTAAGATGATTTAATCTTGAATGCGTTGCATTATCTCTACAAATCTACATACGTCGCAGATTTGATGACAACGCACCATGTTTGAATTGCCTATAATCCCAACTTCTGCGCTTTTCTATTGAATTATTGAAGTGTAAATTTTACATCATATCGCTTGGCATAATGTAACTTTATGCTGCAAATATGTTTTTTCTCCTTAATTTAGACGCTGTCAGCCATTTACTTTTTTATTGATGAAATTTTTACGCTGCATAGTTGTTTTTCTTGTCTTCGCTGCAACTTTTCAAGTTAAAGCAGAGGATGAACGCATTCCATATACTATGAGAATAGGCGGCAGCGGAATGCAGCGCGTTTTGGATATTGCTGCAGATCCCGCAAACGGCGATATAATTGCCGTAGGCGTTACCACTTCAGTCGATATGCCCGGAAGAGATGGAGCTTATCAGGCGACAAATGCCCTAAAAGAAAATGGCTTCGTCATGCGATTTAACGCAGATTGTACATTATTAAAATTTACCGTATTGATTGGCGGCAGTGAATTTGACGAAATACGCGGAGTTGCTATATCATCTTCTGGCGACATACTGTTGACGGGCAGCACAATGTCGGGCGTTGGAATCGGCGGATTCCCGACGACAAAAGGTGCATTCGACACTCTTTCGCAGAAAAACGAGCAAGATGCTTTTTTCGCTATTTTATCCGGCGATGGCAAGAATTTGCTGTATTCGTCTATGATTGGCGGTGAAAAGTCGGACCGAGCTTCTGACATTATTGCTCTTCGTCCAAATGTATTCGTTGTTTGCGGAGAAACTGAATCGCTAAGATTTCCGGGCGCAGATATTTCATATGAAAACAAAGGTTTGCAGGGATTTGTTGCAGTAATATATCGAGAAAACGTCGGCAATGAATCATTCGCTGTTTCTTCTTATCTGATAGGTGGGCGAGAAAAGGACTACTGCACAAGCGTAGCGCGAATAAGCAATGAACAGTTTGCCGTAACAGGCGCAACTTCATCGTCAGATTTCCCTGTAACTGAAAGTTCGTCTAATATGGGAAAATATAAGGGAAAATTAGATGCATTTGCAGCTGTCTTTGAAATAAAACAAGAAATAAAACCAATTGCAGTTTGGCTGATAGGCGGCAAATCTGATGACATTGGCCGCGCGATTGCATATAATGGCGAGAATTATCTGGCAATTGCAGGCACAACTGCTTCAGAAGATTTCATATTGGTTGATAAGCCAGAAATCATCAAATATGGCGGAAAAAACGACGCTTTTGCAACTATATGCGCAATTGACGGCACGGTAAAGTTTTCTACGTATCTCGGTGGATCAGAGGCAGATACAGCTTCTTATGTAGGATTTTCCGAACATGGCGACATTATTGTTGCCGGATCTTCCGCTTCGTGGGATTTTCCTTTCTCTGGCTTGACTACTGAGTGGCTGGCTGACAGTTATTCAGGTCAAAACGACGGCTTTGTCTCAGTATTTTCACCATTTCGTCATCGCTTGTTGTATTCTTCGATGTTTGGCGGAACTAAAAATGATGCAACGACGGCTTTAGCTATAGGAGACCGAGGCAAAATTACCATAGCTGGCTCAACTAACTCATCACGCTCTTCATTTAGCCCATCTACGATTAACAGCACAATTCCCAACAACTTTGATGATGGATTCTTAATTCATTGCGATTTGCGCCCCGATTTATTTTCATATCAACAAAAAATACAATTTCCTGACACCTTTATTGGCGATGCGGTGACAGATACTGCCATCATTATTGCAACAGGCATAAATTTCATTGATTTTCAGCCGTTTATTGCAGGAGATCCAGAAGGAAATTTTACTTTGCAAAAGGATGGAGAGCATAAATTATCAGCGCGCGAAATTGATACGCTCATAGTTGTCTTTGCTCCCAAATCTTCCGGGATTAAAAATGCAACGTTGATGTTTGCGACTGGAAGCGAAAATTTGCGCCCTAAAATTGCATTAAGCGGAATTGGTAAAAATGCAATACTTTCTACAAATTTGCCGCTGATATTTGAACCAATTGAAGTAGGTTTGAAATCTGCGCCTAAAATAGTAAGAATTAAGAATCTACTAGCTAATGAGTGTCATATTGACAGCTTATTTCTAATTGGGCAAGATACTGACGCTTTTTCTATACAATATCCGCCTTCTCGCACAATACCGTCCGGTAAATCTGTTGAAATACCAATAATATTCTCGCCGACAATTCGCGGCCAACATCAATGTAATTTATTGGTAAAAACAACAATTGGAAATATTAGAGGGCTGATTAAAGGGACGGGAATAGGCGCTGAGCTTATTGCTTCGGAAAAGAAATTAGCATTCGACACCACAAGCGTTGGGGCAAGCAATAACCGATACGTTGAAATTCAAAATATTGGAGAAAAATCGGCAAATTGCACATTGCAAATCTACGGTGACAACGAGGGAAATTTTAGCATGAATTCGCCTCAATATTTCAGGCTGGAGCCCAATGAAAAAAAAACCGCGGAGTTGATTTTCAGGCCGCAAACTTTTGGAACTAAAAATGCTGTCTTTAAGATAGCAGGCGATAATTTCGAGAGTTTGCAGATGCAATTATATGGAGTTGCCACATCCGGAACAGGGCTATGGCTTCAATTAGCGATAGACACAATATTTACTCGTATTGGACAGGAAATTAACATTCCAGTCAGAGTGCTGTCCTCAAGCGGATTTATGCTTAATAAAGAGCTGAAATACGAGGCTGAATTGCGCTATAACGGCTCAATCCTTGGATTTCGAGACTCGGCTTACACAACCCGACTTTTAGAACCGTGGCGGACAATAACGCTTTATGGTTCATATACAATCAAAAGCAATTCAATCGAATCCGTTTTGTGCGAAGCGAAGCTGACTGCCGCGCTTGGCGATACAAATGCAACTTCTATAATTCTCGATAATTTGAAATTGTTTGACGGAAACGGTGTTTTACATGCCGGTTACTCGGTGCGCAATGGCAAAGTAGTGATAACCGATGCTGACAAAATAAACATTCCGACCGATGCAGCGCTCAAAATTAAAGCATATCCCATACCAGCAGTCAGTGCACTCACTTTAGACATTATCTCACCGATATCCAAACCTGTGTTGACGATTTATTCAATTGCAGGAGAAATAATGTCCCGACAGCAGCTTGATATTGCTCCCAATAAACTTCAAACAATCTCTCTATCAACAGAGCGATTTGGACGCGGCTGCTATATTGTTGTTCTTTCGTCGGATACTTCTTCTACAGCTGAACTCTGCTTTATCATTACTCCTTAAAGCGCATTTCCTTAAAAAATACAGCAATGTGCAGCGGTTGGTTCTCGTCTTTACAGATTGCTATTCGTTAATTTAGTATCTTTATACAAATCAAGTCAAATACACGGCGCTCTGCCTTTAATAATACTTCAATCATAATCTTATGAATTATCAAACTTTGCTAGTCGAAAAAAAATCAGGATATGCAATTATTACACTTAACAGACCGGACAAATTAAACGCATTGAATGCTTTGCTGTTTGCCGAACTTGCCGAGGCCGTCGAGCATCTGCGAGATGATGACAAAACAAATGTTTTGATTATAACAGGCAGCGGAGCGAAGGCATTTGCTGCGGGAGCGGATATTGCCGAGCTGCATGAGCAAACGGCTGAAACGGGAGCTGATTTTGCCCGCCGCGGACAAGAAGTTTTTCATGAAATTGAACATTTAGGAAAACCTGTGATAGCAGCTGTGAATGGGTTCGCTCTAGGCGGCGGCTGCGAGCTGGCTCTTGCATGCCATATTCGATTTTGCTCGACAAATGCCAAATTTGGGCAGCCGGAAGTTAATCTTGGAATTATACCGGGATATGGCGGAACTCAACGCCTCACGAAATTAGTTGGAACTGCAAAATCGGCAGAAATTATTTTATCGGGCAATGCCATTGGAGCTGAGGAAGCTGCAGCAATCGGATTGGTTAATTCCGTTCATATACCGGAAGAATTAATGCCGTTTGCTGAAAATTTTGCGCAAAAACTTGCAACGAAAGCGCCAACTGCTCTTCGAGCAGCACTAGCAACAATATTATCGGCAGGCGAAACTGCATCCAAAAACGGCATGGAAACCGAGTCACGGCATTTCGGAGTGGTCTGCGGAACCGAAGATTTTGCAGAAGGAACATCAGCATTTTTAGAGAAACGCACTGCTGTCTTTACAGGAAAATGACGCGACATTTACAAAATATAATTGTTGCTCCCTTTGTTCTATTTTTTGTTTGTTCTGCCGATGCCGCATTATATTACAGAGGCAACAAAACAAATGAAAAGCAATCAGAATTGCGTAAAGTTCAGCAGCAAATAGTGCAAACCACCAAGCAACTGCAAAACTTGCAGCGACGAGAAGTCAATCAATCTCAGTCGCTTGGTTCATTCCGAAAGAAGAAGCAGGCAATAGAGTTGCATCTGCTAAACCTCAGAGAACAAAAATCCGGCTTGGAAAATGCCTTGACATCGCTAATGCGAAGCGATTCTACTGTTATGACCTCAATGACGACAACTCGCCAGAATTTTGGCAAATATTTGCGCAAGTTATATATCGCATCATTATACGTGAGCGATGTTTCCACCGATGTTCAGCCTATTTATGCGCGTACAATTGCAGCTGTTATAAAAAAGCGTTTACGTGTCATGAATGCAAAGCACGATTCTTTGTCGCGCAGGCACATTTCAATGCTACAGGAATCAATAGAGACATCAGATTTAATGCAGCAAAAGACAAATGAGAGCAAAACCTTAGATAACACGATTCAGAAAACGCAAGCCACACTGCAAGAAATCAGAACTAATAAGGATCTGATGCAGCAAGAGCTAGTAGAAAAGCGTCGCTCGGCGGAAAAAATTCGGGCAATAGTGGTGCAGCTGACTGAGGATGAGCGGAAACGGGAGGAAGAACGAAAAGTAGCTGAACAAAAGAGCAAACAATCGAAAATCGCGGCGCATCAGAAAAAGAATGTCAAAATAATGAGCGGACTTCACTGGCCAATAAACTCGCGTAAAATCTTTCGGAATTATGGTCAGTATAGAAATAAGCAAACAAATACTGTGATGGATAATCCCGGCATTGACATAGCTGCTTCTATTGGCACGAATGTAAGTGCCGCTGCTGCCGGAACAGTATCATTGGTGCACTGGCTTCCGGGCTATAATTCATTGCTTATTATAGATCATGAAAATGGATATAGAACAGTTTACGCCAATTTAGATAAGACAATTGCTATAAAAGGGCAAAAAGTGGCTGCCGGCGCCCCTATTGGTAGAACTGGCGAATCTGTAGCTGGAAAATTTTTACACTTTGAAGTGTGGCACGGCACGGATCGCGTCAATCCTGCAACAATGTTAAAGTAACATTTTGCTTTCCGTTAAATGCTTCATTATTGTAAAATACTGCTTAGAGAGTGATGCTCTTTTGCTGTTTCAATAGCAAATCAATAATAGATTTTTTGAACAATTGAAGTTTTTTTAATCATCAATCACCTAACGTTATATGATATCTCAGTTCTTCATACATATTTTATTCGGTGGCATATTAGTGTCTTCTGGCACGTATTTTTTAGTATTGCGCGGTCGGCCTGACCTTATCGGGATTGCGCGGAATATATTTAGAGCAACTTCTATTGGCTTGGCTTTAACGCTGATTATGCTCATAGCCAATGTGCTTTCTCATGATTTTGATTATACGTATGTATGGCGATATTCGTCGCGCGAACTTGGAGCATGGTTTCTTTTTGCCTCGGGCTATGCAGGTCAGGAAGGAAGTATTCTACTTTGGACCGTTTGGGTTGGCTTGATAGGCATTGCTTTGGTGCCTTATCTGCGCCGGCGCGAACTCGAGGCCGAAGTTATGGCAGTTTACACTTTGGCCATGGTTTTTATGACGCTGCTGCTTGTCGTTAAAAATCCTTTTAACTATTACTGGGATACTTTTGCTGCCAATGGATTGCCGGTTGGAATGAAGCCCTTGGACGGTCGCGGACTTAACCCATTATTGCAGAACATTTGGATTACTATACATCCTCCTATTCTTTTTACAGGATTTGCAGCAATGACAGTTCCATTCTCATTTGCCATTGCCGCATTAATCAGGCGCGATTATCAAAGCTGGATTCAAGTTGCTTTGCCATGGACGCTGTATGCAACTGCAATTTTGGGATTTGGAATCATGCTCGGCGGATTTTGGGCTTACGAAACTCTTGGCTGGGGCGGATTTTGGGCATGGGATCCAGTAGAAAATTCTTCGCTGATTCCTTGGCTTTCTGCTGTGGCACTTGTGCATACTATGCTGGTGCAAAAGCGAACAGGCGGCTTAGTCAAAACCAATGTGATACTCGCCATGCTTTCTTTTATCCTTGTATTGTATTCTACATTTTTAACGCGTAGTGGCGTTCTTGGCGACACGTCCGTGCATTCATTTGTAGATCCCGGTATGTTTGCATTTATATTGCTCATACTTTTTATGGCGGTTTTTGTAGCAATTGGCATAGGCATGATAATTTATCGTCGGAAAGACATTTCAGCCGAAGCGGCTAATTTCTCGCCTGCATCACGCGAATTTGCGCTTACTATTGGCTCAGCTTTGGTGCTTGCAAGCGCTATTCTTGTATTTATCGGCACGAGCTGGCCGCTCATAGCCGATCTGACCGGGCTGCCCAAAGTTGCAATTGACCCTTCGTTTTATAATTCTACGCATTTGCCTTTAGCCGCTGCAGTTATGATTGTGAACGGCTTTGCTATAGCGCTTCGATGGAAAGCAAAAAGTTTTAACGGCATTTGGAAAACTCTAATATTTTCAGGTTCGTTAGCAGCTGTTGCAACTTTGGCTATGTCATTTTTTGGCGTGCGCGACATAATGTTTGTGCTTCTTGGCTTTGGATCTTGGTTTGCATTATTTATGAATTTGGAGATTGGATTAACAGTAATTCGAGCAAAATTTACTTCAATCGGCGCATATCTTTCCCATGCCGGCATTGCATTGTTAATGCTTGGAATAATGACCACTTCACGCTATTCCGTAACCGAGCATGCCATGCTTGTGAAAAATCAGCCAACGGATATTCTTGGGTATAAGCTTACATATCTGGGACGCGAGCAAATAGAAAAAGAATACACTGATAGAGAAAAATTTCGTTTTACTGTAAAAGTTCAGCGCGGAAATGCTGAAGGCGAGGTTCATCCAATCATGTATTTTAGCGATTTTAATCAGCGCCAGTCGGCTTTCTTAGAGCCCGGAATACATTGGACAGCTTCGAAAGATGTTTATATTTCGCCTAAAACATTTGAAGAGCTTGACGGTACGCCAATGCGCGCGCTAACAAAAGGACAAACATCGGAATTTCCGACAGATACTTCCATGAAAATTGAATTTCTTTCCTTCGATATGTCGTCCATGAAAAATGGCTCGAAAGATGGAATAATTAGACCTGCCGCTGTTGTTCATGTGATAAATAACAATAGGACTGATACAATTACGCTTCATACGACAATAAACATGCAAACCATGGAGAGTGTTCCAGAACCGGTAAAAGTTCCCGGAACATCACAAGAAATTTCATTTATGAAAATAATACCCGATCGTGAAAATTTAGATAAATCGCAAGCAACATTTGGATTTATAGACACAACAAAGCCCGCTCCAAAGCCGCGGGAAGTATTCACGGCAGAAATTACAATTAAGCCATATATCAGTTTGGTGTGGGCCGGAGTTATTGCAATGGTAGGGGGATTTTTTATTTCAATAATTCGATATGCCGGCCAGGCAAAACGTTCTGCAGAGCGTCGCAATGAAATAAAAAGTCAATTAATAACAAAAGAGCAGGTTGAAGAAAAAATAAACGAATAAAAAACGAGATATTTCTTGTTGAATAAATGTAAATGTTAAATAAAAAATAAATGAATCCAACATATTAACTCATCTAATTTTATTTCCTAATATAGCTATTAATAGTTTGATGAAGGTTTTTTATTCTCAATAATAATTTGTGAAAAAATGATTCAGAGAGCTAAATTGATTTTCCTTTTTTGGACTTTATTGAGCACTTCTGCTGCAGCGCAAAATTCTCACGTTCCCGAAGTGCAGCAGGGCGCTGTCATGGTGAGAATGCGCGCTGGATATTCGATTGACGAAATTAAGAAAATATTGCCTGCAAGATCAATTCATGCGTTGCTGCTGCCTTCGCAATCGCTTACTTACAATCCAAAAGCCGCTCCACGAATGATGCAGGCAAGCGTTGAGCAAATCACAAGTTTGCGCTTGGCAGAAGAACCGGTTCTGCGCACATTCAGAGTTGAATATACAGGCCATGAATCGCCGTATCACGTCTGCAAGCGATTAGCTGCTATGTCTTCTGTTGAATTAGCCGAGCCAAAGTACATTGAAAAAGTTTTTTACGCGCCAAATGATCCGGATTTAGGCAGGCAAACATACTTGAAAGTCATTAATGCATTCGATGCTTGGAGCATTTATTCCGGCGATTCAAATATCGTTGTTGGCATTTGCGATAATGGTGTTGACAAAAATCACGAAGATATAGCAGGCAACATCGCGCGAAATTGGGGAGAAATCCCCGGAAATGGAAAAGATGATGACGGCAATGGCTATACTGATGATTATGACGGAGTTAATCTGGCGTCATTTGTCGATGACGGCACAAAGCCCGGGGAAACATATATTAAAGACAGCCACGGAACAAGCGTTGCCGGACTAGCCGGTGCTACAATGAATAATTCCATTGGCATAGCCGGCGTCGGGGGAAAATGTCGAATATTCCCTATCAAAGCAGGGCGATTCGGAAATAGCGGCGTTTATTACGGTTATGAAGGCATTGTCTATGCAGCTATACGCGGCTTTGCTGTGGTAAACTGCAGTTGGGGATCTGTGAATACATATTCGGCGTTGAACGAGTCGCTTGTCAATTTTGCCATTGCGAGAGGCACTGTTGTGGTAGCTGCAGCTGGTAATGAACAGATTACTGCTCCTATGTATCCCGCCGGGTATTTTGGCGTATTAGGCGTCGGAGCTTCTGAATTTACTGATAGAATAGCAAATTATTCTGCAATCGGAGCGCATGTGAAAGTAATAGCTCCCGGCGTATCAGTTTATACTACAGACAATGATAATAGATATGCAAATTTTGACGGAACTTCGGCAGCTTCTCCAATTGCTGCCGGTTTTGTGGCGCTGATACGAGGAAAGCATCCTAACTTAGATCCTTTGCAAACTGTTGAGTTTGCAAGGTTATGCGGCGATGATATACGAGATCAAAACTCCTATTATGCTTCAATGCTTCCTCTGCGCATAAACGTGCTGAAAGCAATGCAGCGCGATCCATTTTCAATGCCTGCAATTTCTTTTGTTGATAGTAAATTTACAGTCCGCGACACCATGAAGACGCGCTTTTCCTTTGGCGATACGGTAACAATGATTTTGCGTGTGAAAAATTATTTGGGAAAGGCCGCCAATATTCGATTTGAGTTTTCTCAGCCAGATGTATTTCAACCTCTTATATTGCTTGATTCAGTTGTGAAACTACATACTTTGGACGGAAGCGCAACTGCCGAGGTAGGAGAATTTCGCTTCGTAGTCAACGATCGAATCTCCACGCCAGTTATGATGAGAATGGATGTCGAATCTGACGAAAATTACCAAGATTTTTTTCTTTTTCCAATAACGCCTGCAAGCGATGTAACAATCTTTCAAAACGAAGGAATTGCAATTACTGCTGCCGATAACGGTTCTATCGGCTATGCCGGCGATAAAAGTTCGCTTCGAGGGAGAGGATTATTGATTAAACCGTATTCAAATATTCTTCCTGCGACTGCCTATTCCGGCTTTGCCACTGCGCTGATTGCAACTGCCGACAATCACAAAGTGATGGCAGCTTTGCCGGTTTGGTCGGATTTTGGCGCGCGGAAAAAACTAATAGAGCCAGAAGAAAACGTCTCGATTTTGGCGGATACTTGCGGGGATTTTCCTGTTCAGCGCATCGGAATCGAACTTCGAGCTAAATATTTGGTAAATAGCGGAACTTTGCCGGCTATAAAAATTCAGTTGACAGCAAAAAATGAAACCGACAAAGATATATCTCAGATTTCGCTCGGCTATTATTTCGATTGGGATATAGGCAGTTTGGGTGAAAACAACAGAGTACAATTATACCCTGAAGGAAACTCTGGATCGCCGGGAGCAACTGTTGCTGGCATCGCTTGGCGCGATGGTAATTATCCTTTTGTAGGCGTAGCATCGCAATCATTCGCATCTGGCGCTATACCTCAATTTGCAGGCATTGATGCAAGCGAGTTTTATGGCAATACTCAAGAGATTAAAGATCAATTGTTTAAAATGGTAGATTCAGAGACGTCAATGCAATTTTTAAATGCCGGTGATATTGCAATGTCGGCAGGCATGAAATTTCCTGGATTGCTTGCGCCGGGTGAATCAAAAGAGTGTAGTATTTGCATTGCAGCTTCATTAGATAAAAATGTTATGCGTGAGGCACTGCAGCAATGTTTGCAAGGCAATGTAGTTTCGTCAGGTGACAAGTACGCTCTTGTAGAAAATAATGATGCCAGCTATTTTACTGTCAGCCCGCAACCTGTTGTAACAACGGCGTATTATCATGGAAAGCTACTTGCGACGACAAGTCAGAATTGTGAAATGTATGTACTCGACAATTTAGGCCGCATCGTTGATAAGTTTAGCATAACAACTGATATAAATGGATATTTTTCAGGTAATATTTATGTTTCTGATTTTCACTCCGGAATTTACAGATTGCTCATTATTTCCGGTCAGACGGCTATTTCCAAGCCAATATATATTGTTAGATGATATATTTTTGTAATAATGAGTGTATCTATATAATAATTATGACGCTTGCAATAATTGCGCTGTGCAAAATAAATAATGTCGCAAAATAAATAATGTCGCAAAATAAATAATTTGCAGTTAATCCCATGAAAAAAAAAGTTGCTATAAAGTTATATTTTGTTTTTTATATTGGAAGTTCAATATTATGCTCAGCGCAGAATTTTGGAGCTCGAATCGATAAGGGAATTATAGACAATGCTTCATTAAAAGAAGCATCGGGAATAGCTTCTAGTAGGCGGAATCCTGCTATTTTATGGTCACATAATGATTCGGGCGATAAATCTCGACTGTTTGCTTTGACTACTTCAGCCAAATTAGCTGGAATTTACAATATTAAAAATGCAGAAAATCGTGATTGGGAAGATATTTGCACCGGAATAATAGACAATGCGCCCTATATTTTTGTTGGCGATATTGGCGATAATGATGCAAAGTATGATATAAAAACAATTTACAAAATACCTGAACCGTGGATAGACGAGAATCAAAATTTTATAAACGACGAAATTAAAGGCGCGGAAAAAATTCGCTTCCGATATCCTGACGGACAGCGCGATGCTGAGACGCTAATGTTCGACAATAAAACGAGCGATCTTTTTGTCGTATCCAAACGCGAAGATTCGGTTCATGTCTATAGGCTTGAATATCCGCAGTCAACAACGGAAATTATTATTCCCGAACATGTTGCAACACTTCCTTATAAAATGGTCGTGTCGGGTGATATTTCGCCTAACGGCTCTGAAATTCTCTTGAAAAATTATCAAACTGTATATTATTTTCAGCGAGCCGATGGTGAAAGCGTAGCAGAAGCGCTTTTAAAGACGCCAAAGATTATTTCTCAATATATCACCGAGCCGCAAGGCGAAGGGATTTGCTTTGATGCATCCGGCGAGGGATTCTATACGATCAGCGAGGAATCTCCATTAAAACTGCCTGTGCATCTCTACTATTACCCGCGCCAGAGTAATCGAGTGCAAGAAATGAACGGGGCCGGCGAATCTGCCGGCAATAGCATAGACACTGTTATTCCTTCGCATATTGACGGCTCTCTTGCCGTCAAATTTACATTGGCGGCCCCCGCGACGGCCGAGTTTTTTCTCTATGACCTTTCGGGAAAATTTTCGCCTCTCATTGCATATCAAAATATGACCGCCGGAAAACATGAAGCGATAATTCCGGCGCCTGAATTGGCAGGAGGCACATACCGTCTTATGCTACGTACAGGAACGGATAATGAGACGTCTTTTGTGTTCAATACTTGGCGATGAAAGTACATTTTTCTTCACATGGATTTGATGTTTTGCTTGCTTTAGGCGGCGCTTTGCCACCTAAAGAGTTCTTTCAGAGAAGCAGTAATATTCCAGTTATGGCTGCTGACGGAGCTGCATTTGCTCTCGCGAAGCATGGCGTAGATGTTCAAGCTATTGTTGGAGATTTTGACTCGCTGTCTTATAAATGCAGAGCTTTGCCGGAACTTGAACATGCGGTTTATATTACAGATAGAGGACAAGAAACAAATGACTTTGAAAAACTTTTGAACTATGCTATTAAACAAGGCAAGAAAAGTTTTTTGCTTTGCGGTTTCCAAGGAGGCGAGCTTGAGCATACATTGAATAATTGGAGCGTACTGATGAAAATTTCGGAAGAATATTCTGAAAATTTATTTTTTTGCATTTATGATAATGGCCGATATACGATGCCAATAAGAAAATCCATTGAAATATCACTTTATTCTGGGGAAATTATTTCGTTAATTCCGCAGCCGTTTGCACGGTTGACGACACATGGGCTTGCGTGGCAGCTTAGGAACGAAGAATTACGCTTGGGGCAGCGCGAAGGTGCGCGCAATCGCGTTGTGGACAGCAATGTCAGTATTGAGTTGCATGAGGGCAGTTATCTTCTTTGCTGCAACGATCGGCTTCCGTTAGCTCCTTCATTTGAATAACCATTTTTTAGAATTAGATGATTAAACGCGTTGTTAAATGGCAGCAACTCGAACAATGGAATAAAGCTATTCTAAAAAAGATCTAAAAGAGAGACAGAATATTTAACAATATTTTCATAGGTCTTGTGAGATGCCTTGTAAACAATAAAACATCATTTGAAAGCAAATCCAATCCATAGTTTTTTAAATCTTTCAATGTGTAAATTAGCAAATGTCAATTTGTATGCATTAGAACTATGAAAATTGTAACATCGCTTCTTACCCTTTTTATAATAAGCTTTTGCTTCGAAGTTATTCATGCGCAGCAAACAGGCAGGGCGCCGGATATTCTTGTCAATGATACTAATATTGTGTTTATCTCGCCGCGCCCTCTTTTGGAAGATTCGCTTGTAACGATTCCAGCAAAGTATATTATAGGAATGAATATTTTTATTTCAGGCAACGGATATGGTGGCGGAGCATTCTATCAGCGCATTATTTCAAAATCAATGTTATTGTTTGCCGATTTGGGCATATCGGGTGCTCGCAATACCGATGAGCAAGAACTTTACGACCCATATTCGAATTCATATCTCGTTCCTGAGAAAATAAACCGCTTGTATTTATTGCCTCTAATGTTTGGAGTGCAATATCGAGTGCTTTCAGATGTATTCACAGATTCTTTCCGTCCTTTTGTGGGAATCGGCATCGGTCCAGCATGTATTATAGCTACTCCTTATAAGCGTGAATTTTTTAGCTCATTCGGCTATAGCACACTCTATGTTAAGCCCGGAGGATTTATTGGCATTGGCGCTAATATAGGAGGATTTGGACGCAATGTCAGCGGAATATCCATGCGCTATTATATAATACCTTTTGGAAATGGGGGGTTGGAAAGCATTAGAAATTTGCCAATAACTGATTTTGGCGGTATTTTCCTTGCATTAAACATTGGCTGGGCATATTAATTTAACCGTCAAAATTGAGTAAAAAAATAATGTAGGATAAAATAAAATCATATTTAGAGTAGCAAAAAATTGGAATAGCATATATTTTATTGTATATTTGAGTTGGCACCAAAGAAGTTCTTACGTGCATTACAGCAAATTGTGTAACAATAAACATATAATTCAAGTCCTTGTTGTATCAGGAGCATATTTGAAGGCATTTTTCTCACTGATTTAATTTTTCAAATGCACAGTTTCAAGCAGACAACAACATATTCAGATGCTGAGCTATTTTCAATGCTTTCATCAAATCGTACAGAAGTGGCTCAAACCGGCCTCGCTACATTGTACGATCGATATTCACAGCGCATTTTTACATATTGTAGGAAAATTGTCGGAAATACGACGGTAGCCGAAGATCTGCTACAAGAGACATTTGCTCGTTTTTTTGAATCTGCGCGGCAATTGCGCTCGGCAGAAAATGTTGCTGGATATCTATTTGCTATTGCTCGCAATCAATGTCTAAACTATAAAACAAAGCGTCGTGAAGAATTGATTTTGCCTGAAGAAATAGAAATTATATCGCGAGATCGCCCTTATGAACAGCAGGAATTGTTAGAAATACTTGACCGCGCTCTCGATCTATTGCCTGACGATTATCGTGAAGCATTTATTCTGCGCGAATATAATGGAATGTCGTACAACGAAATAGCCGATGCTTTATGCGTTACTCTCGATATAGTGAAAGTTCGTCTGTTTCGCGCCAAGAAAAAACTGCGCGAAATTCTTGCTCCTTACCTCATTGATTTGGATGTCTGATGACTTAACATAAAAAATCGAAATGAATACTTTCAACAATATGCAATCGCTAGAACATTTGTATGCCTTTATGGACGGCGAGTTAGATCCTGTCTTTGAGAAGCAATTATTCAGTGAACTAACTATTAATGAAGATCTTCGATCTGAGATGAAAGATTTGCTGTCAATGCGGGAAGCTGTACGCCGCGATGTTGTGGTGCCTTCATTATTTGTTAAAGACCGCTTATTGACAACTGTAGGACTTGCTGGGACGAGCGCAGCTATTACAACGGGAATGTGGCCGACTGTTCGCAATGCTTTTTCTGGCTGGGCCGCTCCTGTGCTGGGTGTTTTGGTAGGCGTTGGCGCTACCGCTCTTGCGCTTATTTCTTATCAACCTATTAATGATTATCACACAAGCGCACAATCGCTTGCAGCTCAAACAGATATCCCTAATTTAACACTTGTTCTACCAAGAGAAAATTCTGCTCCAATTTTCTCAGCAAACCATCTCTCCAAAAGTTCGAAGCACTACTCTAATCTTCGGTCTGCCTCTGTTGCTTCGTTATCTTCGGAAAATGGCAGATTGTCAACAAAAGAAAACGATTTGTCTGAAAATAATGATATAAATTCTCAAGAAATTATCGAATCTGATCGTTCTGCAATTGCTTCTAATGTTAATGTAATAAGCGACCAGGTGTCTGTCGCTGATAACTCTGCTCAGCCAAAAACTTCAAAGATACATGCCGAGCGCGATAATGCAGCTATAAACGCTGATGACTCATGGCAAGGGGTCAGCATTAGAGCGCGTGGATTATTTAACCGCTCGTTCCCGGTGTCTAATATTAATGCCGAGTCGAATAGCTGGATAAACAATGCTGCTTTTGGCGCACTTTTTAAGTTTAATTCTTGTTTCGCTGCCGGAGTAGAAATTGGCATGGAGCGCTTTGCACAAGTGTTCGGAAGCGCTGAGGGCGCTTCGGAAGTTTGGTATGAACAAAATCCGCAAATGTTATGGGCGGGAGCACTTGTACAATATAAGCTTCTTCAGCTTGACAGAAATATGGATGTACATCTCTATGGAGAAACCTTTGCTGGTGCTGCCGGAACTTTAGGGTTCCTTGGACGTCAAACGGTTGGTCTAAATGTAACGCCGACCCCTGCTCTCACAATTTCAGCCGGAGCTGAGGCTGCAATTTTGCCGTACAATTTTAAGGGAAATTGGTTTTCAACAGAAAAATTTGGATTCACGCTTGGCCTGTCGTTTACACCAGAAGGTCTTAGATAGTATTTTAAGATGTTAGCAATTAAATTGATATCCTGTGGGCCAATACAGAAATAATATTGCAGTTGTGATGACGATTATGCTGGTGGCTGTCGTCATCGAATCTTGCACATCTCCGCTTGACATCAATACATTGCGCTATAAAATAGGAGAGAGCAGACACTCTGTAAAGGCAAAATATTTTAATCTTACCTTTGAGGGAGATGATGTTCCGAATGTACAAGATGGATGCGATGTTTCATGGTATTCCGGCATTACGGACTCAATAACAATTGATACTGCGGAACGTGTTGCCCAGTTTCGTCTAAATATTCCAGATATCAAAGTAAATAATACGGTTATTGGCAAATATACTGAACTTCGAGGACTGAGTTTAAAATTTGATTCTTTGTTCTGCTCTAATATCAACAGATCTATTGAAGGTAATTATACAGACCGGCAAGGAGCAGAATTAACTATCCTATCAGGTTGGCAAACTATAAAGCTGTCTGCTGACGGGAAAAAAACCAAAGTGATAATTTCAGCAACCGAATATAGAATGGCGCGCATGGTTCAGTTCAAAATTCTATCTTTAATCAAAGATACGATAAATTATATGCCAAGAGAATTGAAATTTGCGGTAAAGGGAACAATAGTTTATTGAATTTCATAAAGAACATTTTACCAAAAAAGCGTCGAAAACCTTCTGATTTTCGACGCTTTTTGGTGGACCCGATGAGGATCGAACTCACGACCTCTAGAGTGCGATTCTAGCGCTCTCCCAGCTGAGCTACGGGCCCATCATATCTTCACAAAATTATAAAGATATCTTTTACTTTGCAAAGATAACGATTCTAATTAGCGTAGATATTTTGAACTGTAATTGCTCTATTCGTATTTTTAAGCGAGCTCCTACAAAATTTCTTGGACGAATTCAATGATTTGCCAGTATTTTACACTTGTGCAGCATTATATGCCGCTGTTTCATTTTTGGGTTCGAAGATTATTCCATTGTCGCCATCGTAGCTTTGTCTGTGATCTATTTCGCCGTTCCAAATTTCAATAGGTATACTTTTAAGGTAAGCGTCGCATTGCTTCCGATTGCGACTTCGCAAATAGCAGCAAAATTCGCAGAGATAGCTGTCTTCATTGTATGGATTGAAAGAATGCGAAAGTAATTTATCTGTTTTTTTCATGCTGGCAATAAGATTTAATTAATTATACGCCTCGCGTATTTGGATCCCAAATAAATTTATGCAATTGCAATTGCAGACGAATTGGAAGTTCGACTGCAAGTAGCCATTCAGCCAAATTCTTAGCTGAAACTAACCCAAACGCAGGCGATAGCAATACTGAAGCAGTTTTGCTGACAATATCATAACGTCGAATAACATCAATAGCATAGTCGAAATCTTTGCGTGAAGAAACTACAAATTTAATTTCGTCGGTTGGTCGCAATCTTTCCATGTTTGGCCAGTACATTAATGATGTCATGTTGGAATCGGGACATTTGATGTCAATTATGCGAATAATACGCTCGTCGAGCAAAGAGGTATCAATGTGACCGGCTGTTTCTACTGCCACAGTATAACCGTTTTCACATAATCTCTGCATTAATGTGAATGTTCCAAATTGCTCCAACGGCTCGCCACCTGTAAATTCGATAAAGGCACAATGAAAATTGGAAATTCTATTTATAATTTCGCTGCCACTTATCTCAAGTTCCGGTTTGCGATGATCAAGCGCATAAGGCGTATCACACCATGAACAGCGCAGCTTGCAACCCTGCATTCGCACAAATATGCAAGGCAATCCAGCGCGTAGTCCTTCGCCTTGAATTGAATAGAAAATTTCACTCAGTCGAAAAATTTCAGTTTCAGGATTCAATTTTAAAATATCATTAGTCGGCTGCTTCATTCGTAAAATAAATCATAAACAAAAGCAAAATTACGGAAATTTGGCAGCGACACTATGAATCCGTACATTCGCAGCCAATAAACTCGTGAAACATGTAATCTAAGAAAAATCATGACCGATATAAAAAAAGAAATTGACTATCTTTCAACACTGTCAACATTTGAAATTCGGCAAGATGTTGCGACGATGAATATGCTCGATAAATTTATTGAAATGCTCAATAGTGGCATTATTCGCGCTGCTGAATGTGAAAATAATCATTGGCAAGTGAATCAGTGGATAAAACAAGTTATTTTACTGCTTTTTCGCATCGGCAATCTTACAGATATGTCAACAAACGGTTTCCAATTTTTTGATAAAAACACCTTGCCCTTGCACGAATTTTCACTTTCAGATGGCGTGCGAATTGTGCCGGGCGGCTCAGCCATAAGAACCGGCTGCTACTTGGCAAACGGCGTAATTTGCATGCCGCCAATGTATATAAATATAGGTGCGTATATTGATGAAGGAACGATGATAGATTCGCATGCATTAGTGGGTACATGTGCACAAATAGGCAAACGAGTACATCTAAGCGCAGCATCTCAAATTGGGGGCGTTCTCGAGCCGGTCGGCGCTCGTCCTGTTATTATCGAAGATGATGTGATGATAGGAGGCAATTGCGGAGTTTATGAGGGTGTGCTTGTTCGCAGGCGAGCAGTGCTTGGCTCCGGCGTTATTCTCAACGGATCAACAGCAGTATATGATGCTGTCAATGAGCAAATCTTGCGATCTACACCGGAATTGCCTCTGGAGATACCAGAATCGGCAGTTGTCGTTCCGGGAAGCCGACCTCTTCTGACTGACTTTGGCATGCAACATGGTCTTGCGCTTGCAACGCCAATTATTATCAAGTATCGCGACAACAAAACAGATGCAAAGACGGCTCTTGAATCTGCCCTTCGTTAATAAATTATTTCTGTAATCAACAACACAATGGAAAATCTCAACGGAACATATCGTATTCAGAGTGTTGAAGTTGCATCGTTGTCAGATGCTTACGAACTGCCGCTGTACGTTTACGACGCATCTGTCATGGAACGTCAGTATAATCGTCTTGTCACAGCATTCGCATCGTTGAATGTTAAAATTAAATATGCCTGCAAAGCTCTGCCTAACATAACCGTTATGAAACTGTTTCGGTCTTTGGGAGCTGGGTTAGACGCTGTATCAATTTACGAAGTAGAACTTGGAATAATATCGGGCTACAATCCTTCTGACATTATCTTTACACCAAATTGCGTTTCATTTGCTGAAATATGCTCCGCTGTTGAAAAAGGAGTAGTTATCAATATTGACAACCTTTCGATATTGGAGCAATTCGGTCATAAGTTCGGAAATTCTGTGCCGTGTTGCGTGCGTCTAAACCCGCATATTGTTGCCGGCGGCAATGCTCATATTCAAACCGGTCATATAGATTCGAAGTTTGGCATTTCAATTTACCAGCTTCGGCATTTGCTCCGAATTGTGCAAAGCTACGACATGCAAATAGTAGGCGTTCACATGCACACCGGTTCGGATATTTTAGATGCAGACGTTTTTCTTCAAGGAGCTGAAATTCTTTATGATGCAGTCCGCAATCTTCCCAATTTGCGATTTATTGATTTTGGAAGCGGATTCAAAGTAAGCTATTATGAAGGGAGCGTTGTTACGGATATTGAAGAATTGGGAAGAAAACTTTCGGTAAGCTTCAATGATTTCTGTAAAGAAATTGGTCAAGATTTGGAGATTTGGTTCGAACCAGGGAAATTTCTCACAAGTGAAGCGGGAATATTATTGGTGAGAACAAATGTTATTAAGCAGACAGTATCTACTGTTTTTGCCGGAGTAGATTCAGGACAGAACCATCTCATTCGTCCTATGTTTTATGATGCTCACCATGAAATTTTGAATATTTCCAATCCGAACGGACATCCAAGAGTGTATTCTGTTGTCGGCTATATCTGTGAAACCGACACATTTGCTTGGGATAGGAAAATTCCGGAAATACGAGAAGGAGACATACTTGCGATCTGCAATGCCGGTGCTTATGGCTATGCAATGAGCAGTAATTATAATTTAAGGCCAAGACCGGCCGAAGTGATGATAATTAATGGCAAGGATTATCTGATTCGTCGTCGGGAAACGCTTGATGACATTCTTCGCACTCAAGCAGAAACCGATATTTTTTAATTTAAACAGCATACAGTCAATATCTGCTGTGGTGCAAGATGCACAAGAGCTGATATGAATATGCCGCTTCATTTCTCTACTTTTTTAATTGCATCTGCTGATATTGTTTCTGTTGTGGACTGATTTACAGAGCAGGTTTTATAGGCAGCCAAATTTCTTCTTCTGAATCTGGATTATTGTTTTTGTACTTGTCGCCTAATACTTCAAAATGAGGTCTGTCGTCCAAAAGATACTCTGAATTCGGCAGCCAAGAGCCAAATATATAGTGAAAAATTGAATTGTCTTCGCTCGCTCCTTTATAGTCAAAAACAGCATAAAGTCCATCGGGCAAAACAAGAATTTCCATATCTTTCGGCACATTGTCTAAGCTCGATACTTCTGTAGCCGCCCATTTTTCAAATATGTTTGCTGGGTCATAGTTGGCAAAATAATCAGACGGATAGATGGCCGCTGAAATCAAATCGCCATTCGGAAAATTGATCGCTTTTTGCCTTGCAAACATAAAGTTTTTCCATAGCTCGCCAACATTATAGTCAGCAATGCTCATTGAAAGCCGCATGCCGATCAATATTTTTACTTTCGACTGCTCAATTCTTGGCGTCATTTTTCAATTTCAATGTCATGAGCCCCCTCTTAAAAGGGTGTTTATTTTATTGAAGGAAGTTAAAATAAAGATAATAAAATTCTTTATTTTATTC
>JBDHXA010000005.1:0-65279 GCA_039810485.1 Chlorobiota bacterium
ACATATTTTTGCCATCCATATCACTCTTGGGAGCGCGGAACAAACGAGAATGCCAATGGACTAATCAGACAGTATTTTCCTAAAAAGCGAGAGCTTCTATCAGTAGAAGATGATGAACTTGCAGAGGCAATGAGACACATAAACAACCGTACAAGGAAAATACTTGGATGGAAAACTCCAATTCAAGTACTTAAAGAGAGTTACAAAAGTGTTGCACTTCAGTGTTGAATCTGCCTAATTCAAACATCTGTCAACAAGCCGAAAAATACTTCACTTGTTAAATTCGTTAATTCTGCATACTTGAGAAAATGGACAGTACTTGCATACTTCTCTTGCAAAGGGCTGAATGGGAAAATTGCCGTCGCTGACTGATTCGATAATTTCTCGCGCTCTCTTTGCTGAATTATTGATAAGCATGTCGCGCTCGCTTTCGTCTGCAACAGTTTGTTTTGATGCTTTCTCAAGTTCCTTTTCTCTTGATATTTTAGAATTTTTGGGTAGCAAAACGAAGCTTTCGGTTATTTTCTTACTTTTCTTTGAGTCATAGCTCGGACGCAAATGATAATATACTGCGGCGGTCAATTCAGCGGACAGTTTATAATAGTCAGCAAGCAGTTTTTGAGCTGCTAAGAGATAAAGCGGCATTTGAAAAGATTGCAACGCTTTAATTTCAGTGTTTGTTTTTACTGATTTGCCGGATTTGTAATCTGCAATTATAAATTTGGCATTATTTTCATCTGAAAATATTTCCAATCTGTCAATTTTTCCTTTCAAGTGCAATTCGCCTATATTCAACGCTTTTATTCCATTGCTTCCTTCGAATGTTTTAGTGCCAAAACCAAACTCGAATAATGCAGGATAAAAAGAATTTCTTGCTGTAATTGATTCTAATTCGGCGTCTAACCACCTTTCCAAATCGCCTTTCCTATTCGAATCGCCAAGCAATGTTTTTTTTTCTACATCGAAAAAAGGATGCTCAAAAGTAATCGTGGAAAGTTCTTCGTGGGCAATTTCAAGCAATAAAGCGCGATAATAATCTCTCATTTCCGGCTTTAGCTTCACTTGTGCAAGGGACGGAAGCAAATTTGATTGTTGCTTTGAAATTGATGCTGCTTCGCCCGATTCAAGCATTTCATCTTGAATTTTTCGGAAAAAACGATAGACGATAATATGCAGTAAAGAGCCGCGCTCTATTGCAGTGAGAGAAGCGTCGAAATTTTTTCGTTCATTAAGCTGTAAAAAACGTGAAGCAAAGTACTTGTACGGACACTCGGCATACGTTTCCAAGTCGGTGATAGAATAGGATTTTGTCGAGTATTGTTTAAGAAGGTCAAAAATATCGGCAGGCAGTTCATTCGACAATTTTTCGTTCGCTTTGCCCTTGTTGTCGAGATAAAAATCACAGTATTGCAATGTATCAATAATATGTTTTGGCAAAGACAAATTCATTGTTTTTGCTTGATTTGCGTATAGTGTCATTTCAACTGAGGACGTTATTGCAGCGAGCCAAGAGCATTGCTGCTTGTCGTTTGAGCAGTTACCTACAATAGATGCCGCACGAATTTGATTGATGGAAAAAATGCGCCCGTCTTCCTTTAGTGTAGAAATTTTAAGCAAAGCATCAATAAAAGGAGAGCGAACAATTTGCTCGCCTTCGTTTTGCGTGCAATAAGAAAGATAAATATGCCGCTCTGGCATATTGTTGCGTTCAAGAATGCTGGATAAAATTTGATAGAACTGCATTCGTTCGGCGCGAATATATCTGTCTTCTGTTTCTGGAAGATCTTTCCCAAGAAATGAGTCGGGGATGTAAGCGGCGGGGAACTCTCCGTCATTCAAGCCGCAGCAAATAATTATTTGAAAGGGTATTCCGCGTGTCTGCTCCAAAGTTGTTACGGTAATTCCATGCCCAGATTTTTCGCGGACTTGATATTTTGCACCTATAACAGCCGTTCGAAATTTTTCTGTAAAATCTTGAAAACTAATTTTTCTCTCGCCAAATCTCTGCTCTTGAATTCCTGCAATTTCATCAAGAAGATTGAGGACTGCCGAAAGCGCTCTTGCGTCCTTTTCTATTTCGGAAAAGATATGCGACCGCTCTGTCGACGATGTAAAAACACGCTCGGTTGCGTGACGATAAAAACTCTCAATAGATTCCTGAATTTTGAATTTTTCAATGATAGCTCGCTTGATTAAAAGAGCAATTTCCGACGGCAGGCCGGCAATGTGCAAGTCAGGCAGATTCTCGCAAATTGCTGCAAAATCTAACGCGGCAGTTTGGGCTGAATGAAGCTCTCTTTCGGCGCGTAGAATGTCGTGCCGATCGGCAAAAGTGTCGTTTTGAAGCCGTTCGAGGCGAATTTGAGTGCGTTTTATCTCATTTTCAAGAGCGGTTTTCCAACCTTTTTTGCCTCCGTATCGCACGCCGCCCATCAAACGCAAACGCTCGGCTGTGCCGTAAAGATTAGCACTGTCAATCGGTTCTTGATTTCCATTGCGGACAAATTGCAAATAAGGGTTGTGAATTGCGCGATGCACATCATGTTTGTAAAAACCGCTTAGAATTACATCCAAGATAGAAAATATGGCTGCGACTACAGGTGATTTAGAAAGTAAAAAGCGGTCGGTTACGTTTGCCGGAATATTATGGACGTCAAATATTTCACGAATTGCATCTGCATAGAGATCAATTTGCCTTGTAGCAACACAAATTTTAGATGGATGAATTTTTTCTTCGATAATTAAATGCCTTACGAGTTTGGAAATAGTTATAATTTCGTCAATGCGGTTGCCTGCAGCCAAAACAGTTATATAATTCGATAGATCTTTGTTGAAAATTTGCCGTTCTGTGTTGAAAAGCCAGCGCCGCAAATACGCGCCGAGGGGTGAGAATATGCGGCTATGCAATGATAATTCATCGTTGAATCGAGGTGTTTCATCAAGTTCTTTGATGAATAATCCATTGACGCCAAAGCTTGCAAGGGTATCGGCAAGATTGCCGAAGAGCGGTCCGTTTTCGCTTGAATAGTCCAAATGAATGGCAATCGGAATATTTGTTTTGGCTAAAGCAATAATAAATTGCGCTTCCGGTTGCTTAAACTCAGTAAATCCTTCGAAAAAAATTATTGTACGAGGATTGAGGGCGACGGCTTGCGACAAATCGTTCTGTCGAATCAAGCATTCAGTAGTGCGTTGAAGTATTGCCGGCTTGTCCAACAAATTGTCGCCTAACAATTTCTCGTATTCAGAATATAATGCTGCCAAATCTTCTAGTTTAGGCGCATCTATTGAGTCTGCGTCGTTAGTTGAAACGCTTTTTTGATTGTCGCCGGCAGTTTTTATATCCTCAAATAAATGATGAGGGGTTATGCCGTCTTCTTTCAAGCCAAAAATTACAGATGACAGGCGTTGCAATGCAATCGGCGAAAGCTGCTCTTTTTTTCGACGGAAAAAATGTAAATCAGCATTTTCGCCTGCCTCTTCAAATAGAGCCAGCCTATAAGCGTCGGAAATAATGCGAAATTTATCAGAATTAGGCGTTAAGCGAAAAAGTTTCAGCACAAGCTGCTCAAAATTGCAAGCTTGTACAGGAGCAATCGGAGCAGAAGTTTGGGCAAAAATTTCACGCACTATTCGACGCTGCAAGAGTCGCGCTAAACGGCTTGTTGGAACAACCGGAATGAAAGAATCGAGCCGGTTCAATCTGACTGTTTCTTCAAAAGCAAGTTCAAGCGTTGCTGCCTTCAAACCGGATTCACGATAAGCGTGATTAATTATAAAATAGGACATATCATTTGTTTTTGCCGAGCGAAGTGCGCAGCCGGCGCTCGAGGCGACGTGAAATATAGACGAAAGGCAGCCCAATCAAAAGGTAAATAATTGCAACCTGAATGCCTATGCCGAAATAATCATCGAAATATGTTGTGCGCAAACCAGTATATGTTTGCGTCAGTTCGGTGAGGGTTATCATTGAAACTAATGATGAATCTTTCATTAATGCAATGAAATCATTGGTTACCGGTGGCATGACAATGCGCGCTGCCTGAGGAAGTATCACATGACGAAGCGTTTGCCAATTTGTCATGCCAAGAGCGATTGCCGCCTCGCTCTGTCCTTTTGGAATGGCCATTAGTCCTGCGCGGTAATTTTCTGCCTCGGAAGCTGCATAGTTTAGTCCGAGTCCAAGCCATCCGGCAAGAAATGGATTGAGCGCAATGCCAATGCTTGGCAGACCGTAAAAAATTATGAGCAACTGAATGAGCAGGGGAGTGCCACGAATAATCTCGATATATGAAACAGCGATAAACTGTATAGGCGGAGGTCCGTAAATACGTAAAACTGCAAGAATTAGACCTAAAATTATGGCAAGTCCCATTGATGAAATTGACACTGTCATTGTCATGCCAGCCGCTTTGGAGAATAGCGGCATAAACGACCAATACCGCTGCAATCTCTCCCAAAAAGTAAGTGAGGAATGAAGGGAAGACATATATTCTTTGTATTCGGAAGGCGGTATGGCTGAAGGATTGTGATCGCTTAGATAATCAGCCATTGAAGTATTCCATAAATTCCATCTCTCAAGTATCTTGCGTAGTTTCCCGGAACGTTGAAGAGCAAATATCGCCTCATTAATTTGCTCTATAAGCTTGACATTGTTCTTTTCAACAGCAATGCCGTAGCGAATTGTATCCAATGGCTGCTCAAGCATGCGCAGTCCGGTTATTGCAGGCACATAATACATTGCCACCGGCTGATCTATCACAAATCCGTCAATTCTGCCAAGCATCAAATCTTTGTATCCGTCAATTTCTTGATCATATTGCTTTATGTTGAGATTGTTAGTTTTATTCAAATAGTCCAACGCTTCTGAGCCGGTTAGCGTTCCGACGTATTTGTCTCTGCGGCCCTGAATATCGGCGAGCGAATGTATTGTAGTGTCGGCATTGCGAATGACAAGACAGTAGCTGGAGAAATAGTACGGCGCTGAAAACAGCGCACCTTCTTGATGCTCTGGAGTAATGACAACGCCGTCAATGACGACATCGTACATATTGCGGTCCAATCCCGGTATTAGTCCGTCCCAAGTATTCTGCACGTGCTCGGCTTTTATATGCAATTGCTCGGCAATCGCCTCGATAACATCAACATCAAAACCCTTAATGTGTGAAGGATCTTTACGATCGGCAAAACAGTATGGAGCTCCGCTGCTTGCGTCTGCCCCGAATCGCAAAACTGAAATGCCAAGCTCCTTGTTTGGAGAAAGAGAGGGAGGATTTTCGGCTAAGGCGCTGCCGCAATGGATATACCAAATGAAAATGGCAGCGACAACAGACACGATAGCGCGAAGAAAGGAATCAGTATTCATAGGCGAAGATTATTTAATGTTTACTCGCTTCAGAAAACGGCGTGTTCGTTCATCTTTCGGATTTTCAAAGTGTATATCTTCTTCGATGATTTCGATTATTTCGCCTTTGTCCATAAAAATTATATAGTCCGATGCTTCGCGAGCAAATTGCATTTCGTGCGTTACGACAATCTGCGTCATATTTTCGTGATCAAGCTCGCGCATGACATCTAGTACTTCGCCTACAAGTTCGGGGTCGAGAGCTGAAGTTGGCTCGTCATATAGCAATACACTAGGCGACATTGCAAGAGCGCGTGCAATTGCAGCGCGTTGTTTTTGACCACCGGATAGAGATTCTGGATAGCGGTCTGCAAATTTTCCAAGCCCTACTTTGTCAAGAAATGCCATTGCTTTAGCGCGAGCTTGCTCTGGGCTAAGACCTTGCACCGCAACTGGGGCAAGCATAACATTGGCTATTACGGTCTTATGCGGAAAAAGATTGAAATTCTGAAAGACCATGCCAACTTGCTGTCGCAAACGATGAGCTTTCGACGAAAATTCGTTGGAGAGCTTTTGATATTTGTCGTTGCGCGACAGATTAATATTGTTGATCGTTATCGAGCCCGAGTCGAGAATTTCAAGACAATTCATACAGCGCAGAAAGGTTGATTTGCCGCAGCCAGACGGTCCAATAATAGACACCATGTCGCCGCGATGTATCGTAAGCGAGATATTGCGAAGCACAACTGTATCGTCAAAACTCTTGACTAAATTTTCGATAGTGATGATTGCCGAAGAACCATTTTGCTGATGGCGTTTCATAACAGAGCGCCGATGTTAATAATTCTGATAGCAAATTATGAATAATTTCCGATTTATTCTGCTTCATTGTTCATATTATCTGTATAGTTGCACAAAGCCGTGAGCGAATAAGCAACAACAAAACGAAGGCAACGATAAAAATCTGTAATTTTGCAACCGCTATTTCTATGATTTTATCTTTTGAATATGAAATTTCGCATAGCATTATATGTTGTCTTCTTTCTTTCCATGCTTATTTCTCCAAAAGTCAAAGCCAATATACATCCGTCGGCTGACGCGCAGATAGACGCTGCGTGGGATGCATGGAATCAAGGCAAAATACAACAATCTGAAAAACAGTTTCGAGAAGCTGCAGCATTAAGCCCAAAATCCTTCCGCGCTTTGGCAAGCTTATATGAATTATTGATATATAGGCAAAAATATAGTGAAGCTCAATCACTTCTTACTCAAATAACCAATCTTGACGAAGATGCTGTTTATCCTTTCTTATTTGCAGTGTGGAATGGATTGTCGTTGACCAACGAAGATAATATGCCAAATGCAGATGTGATTAATATCATTAAATCACTTTCAGAAGGAGGAAAAAGCGATAAATTAGGAATATTGCGCTCTCTTGCTCTCGAAAAGTTCGGCACGTACTCATTGCAAATTGGCGATACAGTGAAATCGTCGTCTTCGTTCAATAATCTTGGCGCAATTGACGCTTGGGCTGTAATTGGCCCGTTTGAGAATATTTCAGAATCCGGCTATGAACGAGTATTTCCTCCGGAAGGAAAATTCGACTTTGCCGCTGTGTTTCAAGGCAAAAATAATATACCTGTTCGATGGTTTGACATTCCTGCAATTCGACGAGATAAATGGATTGACTATGAATATTATTATTCTGTGGGTTCTGATATCTACTATGCCAATTCCTATGTGTACAGTCCGGTGCAACAGTCGGCATATTTTCGCATTGGCGTTTCCGGATCATTGAAAGTATTTCTTAACGACGCTCTAATAATTCAAGATGAAGATGAAAAAAACAATGGTTATGACACATATATTGCGCCTATAACACTTAATGTCGGCTGGAATCGTGTGCTTATCAAAACCGGAAGCGGAGAAGTTTCCCGCAACAATTTTGCCGTTCGCATTACCGATATTGCCGGATACCCTTTGGAAGGACTTCGCATCGAAACCAAACAACAATCATACAAACCAAGCACATCTAATCAAAGCCCGTCTCTTATTCCTAATTTTGCTGAAGAATATTTTCGTAAATATCAGCGCAAATATGCAAACGATCCGCTTGCCGTTATGCTGCTTGCAAGCACTTATATACTTAATGACAAGCATGCTGAGGCAGAAACGATTTTGCTCGAAGGTCTTAAAGCTCGGCCAAATGCTCCATTCTATTTGTCGCTATTAACAGAAGCGTACTCTCGAGCGAACAAAACAGATGAATTGCAATCAACTCGGGACAAGCTGTACAAAACCGATTCGCTCAATGCAAACGGCATAATTACAAGATTTGTAGAGAAATTGCAAAATTCTGAATTTGATGCTGCTGAAACTCTTCTCCGGAATTATGAAGCAATCTATGGTGTAAATCCAACTAATTTTGCCCTACAAATACAATTATATGGAAAGAAATCACAAAAAGACAAATCAACTGATGCTATTGAAAAAGCTTACAGTCATTTTCCGCATGTTTGGGAATTTGTATCTGCATTCGCCAATATTGTGATGGAACGCTCGCATGATCGGGACAGCGTGCTCTCGATTTTAAACCATGCTTTGCTCCAAAATGCAACAGCCGAACATTATTGGGATATTGCAGCCATAAATTTGTCTTTTTCGGATGTCAAGAAATGGGATGAATGTGTGCGTAAATCATTAGATGTACAGCCGGTTGCATGCGGATATTATCAGGCGGCCGCAGAGCAGTATTTAACGATGCAGAAACCCGATAGCGCTTTGCCTTTCATACGACGCGCCTTAGAAATAAATCCGCAAGCGGGAAATTTTCATCTGACTCTTGGTCATGTTTATCGCGCAAAAAATGACACTTCGGCAGCAATAAAAGAGCTTCAAAAGGCTATTCTCTATAATCCTATAGATTTCGACACACGTGCCGAACTTCGCTCTTATCAGGGGAAACCCTCCTTGTTTTCTCACTTTAGTTCGGCAAAGACCGACAGCATTATACGCAATGCTCCTATTGCATCAGATTATCCAGACAAAGAATATGCGATTTTATTCGAAGAACAAAATCGAATTATTTACGAAAATGGCGCTTCAGAATACAAGATGGAAATGATAGCAAAAATGTTTACTTCCGATGCGATAGACACATGGAAAGAATATTCTATCACTACATCAAACGCAAGCGACGGCTATTCAATAGAAAAAGCTGTGTCGATAAAATCTGATGGCACAGAGGTAAATGCCGATGTTTCAGGACAATACATTGTATTTAAGTCGCTAGAAATCGGCGACGTTATTCAAATACGCTGGAGAGTTCGGAGTTATAATGGCGGCAGATTTTCTAATAAATTTTGGGATTCCTATATACTCAATGGCAATATACCAATTAAATACATCAGATTTGCCATGCTTGTAGCAGATTCAATGAAATTCGATTACCGTGTTCGAAACTCTGGAATTGAGCCGAAAATTATCCGCACTGCCGACGGAACTTTATATGAATGGACTTTGCGAGAAGATGCGCCAATTGAAGATGAAATCGGCATGCCTTCATGGTATGAAATAGGAAAAGATCTTGAGTTCTCAAGTATTAGGTCTTGGAGCGATATTGTGCAATGGTATCTGGAGCTTACGCGCTCGCAAGTAAAATCGTCGCGTGAAGTGCGCGAACAAGCTAAGCTGATACGAGATTCTTTAGGGTCATCTGCAAATGAAAATGACATTATCGAAGCGATCTATACATATATTACCCAAAATATACGCTATAGCAGCATACCGTTTCGCCAATCTGCTTTTATTCCGCAAAAAGCACGCACTGTGCTTACTACAAAAATTGGCGATTGTAAAGACCTTTCCACGTTGTTTATAGCAATGGCCACAGAATTTGGAATAAAAGCTCATTATGTATTGGTGAACACATTTGACTTGGGTTATACTCGGCAGAATCCATTGCCAACTCCTTGGGCTTTCGATCACTGTATTGTATCTGTTGAAATTTCGGGAAAAATATGGTATGTTGATTTAACGGCGCCTGATT
The DNA here is from genome assembly GCA_039810485.1 of Chlorobiota bacterium. Taxonomy (GTDB): domain Bacteria; phylum Bacteroidota; class Ignavibacteria; order Kapaibacteriales; family UBA961; genus JADZAA01. The sequence continues at coordinate 9,393 of JBDHXA010000005.1, forward strand.
TTGCGTTGGGATCTGTTCCAGATGGTTTATTAGGCACTTTTGCATTAGTGATTCGAGATGGAGTTAACCAGCCGACAACCTTGTCAAGGTCGCTTTTTATAAAAAACAATATCTATAGAAATACAAAAATTGATTTGGATGAAGATGGAAATGCAAACTTTACAGTAGTTTCGGAACGGAGCGGATGGCTTGCAGCAGGTATGAGAACTAATTATAGAGAAAAATCTCAAAAAGAGCGTGAGAAAATGTTGAGCGAAACTCTTTCGGAGATTTATCAAAATGTAGAGATGAGCGAACTCTCTTTTGACAATATTGCTAATACGCAAGAAAACTTGAAGTATTTGGCAAAATATGGAGTATCTGACTTAACAACCGAAGCAGGCAGCTTTTATGTGATGAAAATGCCTTGGTCAGAAGTGTGGTCGCCAAGTCCTGCTTTTACTCTTGAAAAGCGCATATATCCGTTAGATTACCCGATGGATGCCGACACTATCCAAGAAACACTTATCATCAAACTGCCAAAAGGTATGAGATTAATGGAAATTCCAAAAACGGTAAAAAAATCATCTCCTTTTGCAGATTATTCAGTGCAGTATTCCAATGCAAACGGTATATTTAAAGCGGAACGAACATTAGTGCAAAAAAGAGGATACATAAGACCGGAAGAATATCTTCAATTCAAAACTTTGTATAATTCTATTGTCAAAGAAGATGGCAGACAAGTATTATTTAAAAATGCAAATGAAGGTAATTGATATATTTGCGCCATGTTATGCCAATATCAAGCAAGACAGCGATTGTATTTATACAATATAAAAGATTTAACCCAAGACATTAGAAATTAGGAGGAAACGCATGAATTTCAGAAAACGAAGCGCGCATTGCGGAGAAATACGAGTTGAACATGTAGGAAAAATGGTAGTTCTCAATGGCTGGGCTGATTCGGTGCGCGACCACGGCGGAGTTATTTTTATAAATTTGCGCGATCGCTATGGCATAACACAAGCAGTTGTTCTGCCGGATATTCAGCCAGAATTAGCGGTGCGCGCACGAGAGATAAGAGCAGAGTTTGTGCTTTGGGTTTCCGGCGAAATTCGGATGCGCGAGAATCCAAATCCAAAAATTCCTACCGGCTTGGTAGAAATTGTTGTTGGCGAACTCGGCGTGATAAATGCTTCGGAAGTGCCTCCCTTTGAAATTATGGATGAACAGCTTGCAAGCGAGGAAAACAGATTGCGATATCGTTATTTAGATTTGCGGCGACCCGGACTGCAAAAGAATTTCATTGTTCGCAGCAAGGTATATCAAATTGTTCGGCATTATTTTCACAATCATAATTTCATCGAAGCAGAAACGCCAATCCTTACAAAATCAACTCCTGAAGGAGCGCGTGATTATCTTGTGCCAAGCCGAATTCACAAGGGATCGTTTTATGCGCTGCCGCAATCTCCCCAAATTTATAAGCAACTCTTGATGATTGCAGGTTTTGACAGATATATGCAAATTGTAAAATGCTTTCGCGATGAGGATTTGCGCTCTGACAGACAGCCAGAATTTACACAAATTGATCTTGAAATGTCTTTTATAACGCAAGATGACATTATCGCAGTTGCTGAAGGTATGATTGGTGAATTATGGAGAGAAATTCTTGGAATTACTATTGAATTGCCATTCCGCCGCATGAGTTTTCACGAGGCAATGTCAAAATATGGCTCCGACAAGCCAGATTTGCGATTTGGCATGGAGCTTCATTCAATAACCGATATTGTGCGAAACTCCGAGTTTTCGGTATTTTCATCGGTTGCTGCTCAGGAAGGAAGTGCTATTATAGGAGTAAACGTAAAGGGCGGCGCTTCTTTATCGCGGAAATCGCTTGACGAGCTGACTGAATTTGCAAAAAAATATGGCGCAAAAGGTCTTGTGTGGATGAAATACGCCGATGGTACCGTACAGTCGCCAATTGCAAAATTCCTTACAGATCAAGAAATTGAAGCGTTAAAATCGGAATTCATGGCAGAAGATGGGGATTTAGCGCTCATAGCCGCCGACAGTTGGGAAAGATGCTGCTCTATCATGGGCGCAATTCGCGTGGAAACTGCGCGCAGAACAGGCATTCTTGAATCAGCACGTTCAACATTTTCTTTCCATTGGGTTACAGAATTTCCGCTTCTCGAGTATGCGGAAGAAGAAAAAAGATATGTGGCGCGACATCATCCCTTTACTTCTCCAATGGTTGAAGATATAGATAAGTTAATAACCGATCCATTATCTGCTCGCGCTATTACTCACGATTTAGTTGTCAATGGTTATGAAGTAGCCGGCGGAAGCGTTAGAATCCACGACAACAGTGTTCAACAAACAATGTTTGATCTTTTAGGCATGAGCAAAGAGGAATCTGAAACAAAATTTGGCTTTTTGCTTTCAGCACTTCGTTATGGAGCGCCGCCGCATGGCGGCATTGCTTTTGGTTTTGACCGTCTTTGCATGCTTCTTTGCGGCACAGAAAATATTCGCGATGTTATTGTTTTTCCAAAAACAACAAGTGCTTTGTCATTGATGGACGGCTGCCCATCTGATGTGTCGGAACACCAGCTAAAAGAACTTGGCATTAAGCTTGCGACAGCAAAATAATAATATATGGTCAACAGTGAACTTATTGTTTTATACAGAATATAATTTATAACTGATGTCTAAAACAGAACCACCACAAATTGCTGCAAATTTAGAGCGGCGAGAATTTTTTCGTTTAGCAGCGGCTGCCGGAGCTTTTTTGATGTTCGGAAATATTGGTGCCGCGCAACAAAAGAATAGATTGAACGCCACACAAAATGATACGGATAAAGAAGCAACAACTTGGTACATATTCGATCATATTATTACGTACGCAAGAGCTAATGGATTTTCAGAATATCCAATCGGCGAATTAATGGGCAAGATAGGAAAGGTCTTTATTGCAACTCCTTATGTTGGCGGCACGCTCGAAGGATCTCCGGAAAAATGCAGAATAGATCTCACAGGAATGGATTGCGTAACTTTTTTCGAGGATGTTCTCGGCATTTCTCGCATGTTAAAAAAGGGGCGATCAACATTCGATGATTTAACAAAGGAAATAACCTACTCGCGATATCGTAACGGTAAAATTGACGGCTATCTTTCACGGCTTCATTATACTTCTGATTGGTTCGCCGATAACGAAGTCAAAAAAATAGTTAAAAATATAACTCCATCTTTAGAAGGAGCAATAGATTTTCCGATCAATGTTTCTTATATGTCGCAACATCCTCATTTTTATCCTCCGCTTGATGCAGATCCTTCTTTGGTTCCTAAAGTAGCTGAAATAGAACGTAAAATCAATTCTGCAAAACATTGGTATGTGCCATCAGCAAATGTAAAAGCTATTGAATCTCAATTAATGACAGGTGATATAATTGGAATTGCAACTAGCAAAGAAGGTCTTGATTATGCTCATACGGGTTTAATTTTTAGAGATGAACACAATCGCTCTCGTTTCTTACACGCCTCATTAGATAAAAAACGCGTGTTTTTAGATAAGACGATTTCTGGCTATTTAAAGGGTATGCCAACCCATCTTGGCATTACTGTAGTTCGACCGCTTAATGTCTAACCAATGTACAAAGTATTGCCTCATATTGTAAATAGTTTATGTAATATGAGGCATTATTCTTTTCTAAACTTACGAACTTACTAAACCATTTCAACTTAGAAACATCGGCTATATTTTTCGTATATTACTTATATAAATTGCGACAAAAACAATCCGGTATTCAAACAAGAAATTAAGACTAAAAAAATCGTATATTCGAACAGATAATCACGACAGATATTGTCGTATATTTTTAGAAGATTTACGACTTTTGTTGTCGGATATATCAGCGGTCAATCACGACATATCAAGTCAGATATAAATTTCATATTTATTATAAATATCAACAGGTTATATTATTGTGCTATATTTGAAAATTAAAGTTGCTCACTAAGAAAAATTTCTTGCTTTTACTCCGTTTAATTCGTAATTTGCATTATAAATTTTCAGAACAAATATAAAAGAACGCTATATTAAAGAGTGTCAACAAACCCTCAAAGAGTGCTGATGTGATAAGTAATTATTTCACAGATAAAAAGCTCGTTTCTTAAAGTTTTCTTTTACTCAAAATATTTTTTCGTTTCTTTAAATATAGTTCGAATTCAATTTTTGTTTCATCAATCGTGACATTAAATTCCTAAACTATTTGTTAGAATCGTAAAATCAGTTTCAATGTTGTTAAGGTTGAATACATAATGTTAGGTCAAACTAGTTTTGAATAGAAGTTGTATCTACGATAAATTCAACTTTTTTTATAAACATCTAGAACAAAATAATGTTATTAGCATTGCTGGAAAAACTTGCACAAAAACCCAATTTGTTTGCTTAAACTAATATTGTCTATATAATTTGTAGAAAATCATGAGGCATTTATCACTTTATTTTACGGCGTTCTTAATCTTAATAATTGGCTCTGCTACAGAAACGACAGCACAAAATGGCGAGGCGGTTTTTAATCAATATTGTAGCGCATGTCATAAGGTTGGAGGAGGCAGATTAGTCGGTCCCGATCTCATGGGTATAACATCAAAAAGACCTGTAGATTGGTTGGTAAAATGGACACAATCTTCGCAAGCTCTTGTAAAGAGCGGAGATCCTGAAGCAAAGAAAATTTTTGACGAGTTTAGTGGAATGATTATGCCCGATCAGAATATTCCTGAAGCTGATATAAAAAGCATATTTGCCTATATAGATACTAAAAGTTCTTCATCTAATACTGCTTCTGCATCTGAAACTCCAAAAGCTCCTGCCTCGAATGCATCTGATAAAGCAACTCCTGAAGATATTGCAATAGGACGAAGCATTTTTATCGGCTCACAACGATTAGCAAATGGCGGTCCTGCATGCATATCATGTCATAATGTTAATTACAAAGACGTATTGCAGGGTGGCTTGCTGGCAAAAGATTTAACAGACGTATTTAGCCGTATGGGCGGTGATGCCGGACTGCAAGGAATTCTGGGTGCTCCGCCATTTCCAGCTATGACACAAGCATATAAAGACAAGCATATAACAGATAAAGAATCTGCGTATCTGATAGCATTTCTAAATAAGGTTAATAAAGATACTGCAAATCAATCTGTAGCTTCTTATAATATATTGCTCGTTGGAGGTGTTGGAGGAGCATGCGGACTCCTTTTGTTAATATTAGCGATTTGGCATGGAAGAAAAAGATTTGCCGTGAAAAAATCTATCTTTAACAGACAATTAAAATCATCTTTTTAATACATATTATATATAAAGAATATGAGTTGGATAGAAGACATTATCTCTCCACAAACAAGAAAGTGGGAAGAATTTTACCGCAACCGTTGGCAGTATGACAAAGTAGTGCGAAGCACTCACGGTGTAAACTGTACCGGTGGATGTTCCTGGAATATTCACGTGAAAGACGGTATCGTTGTTTGGGAAACTCAAGCCCTCGATTATCCGCTTTTGGAAAATACATTACCGCCTTACGAGCCGAGAGGTTGTCAGCGCGGTATTTCTTACTCATGGTATTTATACAGTCCTATCCGTGTTAAGTATCCATTGATGCGTGGTGCTTTGATGGACTTGTTTAATAGTGAGAAAAAAGCTGTCGATGGCGATCCCGTTAAAGCATGGGAAAACCTTCAATCCAATCCTGAAAAACGCAAGCGTTATCAGAGAGCAAGAGGTAAAGGCGGTTTCAGACGCGCCAAGTGGGATGAAGTGCTCGAACTGATTGCAGCAGCAAATCTTTATACTATTAAGAAATACGGACCTGACAGAATCATCGGTTTCTCACCAATTCCTGCTATGTCTATGTTGAGTTATGCAGCAGGCGCTCGTTACCTTCAATTGATGGGTGGCGTAAACCTTAGTTTCTACGATTGGTATTGTGATCTTCCGAATGCATATCCTGAAATTTGGGGCGAGCAAACAGACGTGTGCGAAAGCGCTGACTGGTATAACTCTAAGTTCTGCGTTTCTATGGGTGCTAACCTTGGAATGACAAGAACTCCCGATATTCACTTCTTCTCTGAATCAAAACATAACGGAACTAAAACCGTAGTAATGTCGCCTGACTTCAGCATGGTTGCAAAACACGCTGACCAGTGGATTCCTTGTCATGCCGGCTCAGATGGCGCTTTCTGGATGGCAGTAACTCATGTTATCTTAAAAGAATATCATGCCGACAGACAAGTTCCTTATTTTATGGAATATGTTAAGCGTTACACCGATTGCCCGTTTCTTGTGGAACTTGAAAAAGTAGGAGACAATTATCGTCCGGGAAGAATGTTGCGCGCTAATCGTGTAGCTAAATATAAAGACGTTGAAAATGGCGACTGGCAATTTTTGAATGTTGATTCTGCTTCAGGCAAATTAGTTTGTCCGAAAGGAACAATGGGTAGTCGTTGGGCAAAAGAAAATAGCGGTAAATGGAATTTGAAATACGAAGATTTTCTTGACAATACCTCTTATGATCCATCATTGACTTTATTAAATAAGAGCGATGATGTGTATCAGGTTGAATTTGTTGAATATGGAATGGATAAAACTGCGCTTCGCGGAGTTCCTGTAAAAATGGTTGAAACAACAGACGGTAAAAAAGTTCCTGTTGCAACTATTTATGACCTTACTATGGGTCAGTATGGCGTAGGCAGAGGATTGAAAGGCGAATATCCTTCTTCTTATGATGATGATAAACAGGCATACACTCCGGCATGGCAGGAAATTTTTACCGGTGTTGGAAGAAAGACCGTTCTCAAATTTGCTCATGAATGGGCTGATACTGCTGAAATCACTAAGGGAAAATGTATGGTGATTGTTGGCGCTGCCATCAACCATTGGTTCCATGGCAACCTGATGTATCGCGCTGCTATCATGGCTCAAATGCTGACAGGATGCAACGGTGTGAATGGCGGTGGAATGAACCACTATGTAGGACAGGAAAAATTAGCTCCGGTTGATTCATGGGGAACAATCATGGCAGCAAAGGACTGGGTCCCTGCAAACCGCTTGCAACAAGGTCCTATCTGGCATTACATCAACTCCGACCAATGGAGATATGATAACAACCAGATGGACTACAACAGTGTTCCGAAAGACAATAAATTTTCACAGATGCACTCTGCCGACTGGACGGTTATGTCTGTTCGTAACGGATGGATGCCTTTCTATCCGCAATACAACAAGAGCAATCTGGATGTGGTAAAAGATGCTATGGCAGCAGGAGCTAATGATGATGACGCTATCAGAAAATATATTGTTGAGAAACTGAAATCGAAAGAATTATTGCACTCTGTGGCTGATCCTGATGCAGACGTAAACTTCCCCCGTAACTGGTTTATATGGCGCGGAAATGCCTTGATGTCAAGTGCCAAAGGACATGAATACATGCTTGACCATTACCTCGGAACGCATACAAATAAAATTGCTGACGAAGTTGCTCAGGAGCATGTTCATGATATTATCTGGCGTGAAGCGCCTAAAGGCAAAATGGATTTAGTTGTGGATATTAATTTCCGCATGGATACTTCTGCGCTTTATTCAGACATTGTGTTGCCAACAGCTTCATGGTATGAGAAAGCAGACTTAAACTCAACTGACTTACACTCATTCATTCACCCACTTTCAGCAGCAGTTGCTCCTGTTTGGGAAGCAAAAAGCGATTGGCAGATATTCCAGGCAATAGCCAAGCGAGTAAGCGAGTTGGCTGTTACGCATCTTCCTAATCTAGTGAAGGACGTAATCAATGCGCCTTTGTCTCACGACTCTGCCGATGAAATTACTCAACCTCGTATGCTCGACTGGGCAAAAGGCGAGTGTGAACCGGTTCCCGGAAAATCAATGCACAAGTTAGTGTTCGTGGAAAGAGATTATACGCAGATTTACAATAAATACATTTCACTCGGACCAAACATTAAAACCAATCAGTTAGGCGCACACGGAGTGTCTTACATGGCGGATGATGTTTATGCTGAAATGCTGGAAGACAAACGCCACGTTCAGAAAGTAAATGGAGTGGAATATCCTTCGGTAAAAGAAGACGTGGAAGCGGTAAATGCAGTATTAACACTCTCTACGCTTACCAACGGAATGTTGAATGACAGAGCATATAAAATCATGGAAAAGAAAACCGGATTGGTGCTTGCTGATTTAGGAGAAGGAAGTAAAGATGTACGTATTGATTATAAAGATTTACAAGCACAGCCAAGAAGATACAACACTTCGCCATTGTGGTCAGGGTTGATGAATAACGGTCGTGCTTATTGTGCATATACTTACAATGTGGACAGATTGGTTCCCTGGAGAACATTGACAGGTCGTCAGCATTTCTACTTAGATCATGACGGCTACATTGCCTTCGGAGAACATCTTGCAACATACAAACCATCTCCAACGCCTCAGGTTTATGGTGATTTGCGTAAAACAGTCAATGACGGAAAAGCAAGAATGTTGAATGTACTTACTCCTCACGGAAAATGGCATATTCACTCGACTTATGGCGATACACTGCGAATGTTAACGCTGTCGCGTGGTATTGAGCCTTGCTGGATGAGTGAAGAAGATGCAGCAGCACTGGGCATTAAAGACAACGACTGGGTAGAAGTATATAACGACCACGGAGTGTATTGCACACGCGCTTGTGTGAGTGCAAGGATTCCAAAAGGTGTTTGTATCGTTTATCACTCGCCTGAAAGAACTTATACTGTTCCTAAATCGCAGGTTAGAGGCAATAGGCGCGCAGGCGGACACAACAGTTTTACACGTGTACACCTGAAGCCAAATCTGATGACAGGAGGTTACGGACAGTTCTCCTATCACTTCAACTATTGGGGACCTGTTGGGGTAAATCGTGATACTCACGTTTTAGTAAGAAAAATGGAAAAAGTTATATTTTAATACAAAAAAACTATGGATATAAGATCACAAGTTTCAATGGTTTTTCATCTCGATAAATGTATCGGATGCCACACATGTTCTATTGCTTGTAAAAATATCTGGACTGATCGCAAAGGTGCAGAATATATGTGGTGGAACAATGTTGAAACAAAGCCGGGCACGGGTTATCCCACAAAGTGGGAAGACCAAGAAATTTACAGAGGCGGCTGGGAGAAAAATGGCGACACCGTGTCGCTCAAAGGTGCCGGTAAATTTAAAGGGTTGAAAAATATATTTCATAATCCGCATTTGCCTGTTCTCGATGACTACTATGAGCCATGGACCTATAAGTATCAAGATCTATTTACAGCTCCGGAAGGTGATGACCAGCCGACTGCACGTCCTGTGTCTCTCATAACTGGAGAACATATAGAAGTGCAGGCTGGCCCAAATTGGGATGATGATTTAGGCGGCTCTCCTGATTATGCACGTCAAGACGTTAATTTGAATGAACTTTCTGCTGCTGAACAAGAAGCAATGTTTCAGCTTGAAAGGATGACATTCTTCTATCTGCCAAGAATATGCAATCATTGCCTCAATCCTGCTTGTGTGGCTTCCTGCCCTTCTGGAGCTATTTACAAACGAGGTGAAGATGGCGTTGTATTGATTAATCAAGAGCGTTGCCGTGCATGGAGAATGTGTGTAACTGCTTGCCCATATAAAAAGAGCTATTACAATTGGCATACCGGCAAATCAGAAAAATGCGTTCTTTGCTATCCGCGTTTGGAATCTGGGCAAGCGCCTGCATGTTTCCACTCATGTGTGGGCAGGATTCGCTATTTGGGTGTTATGCTTTATGATGCTGACAGAATACAGCAAGTTGCATCGGTTCCCGAAGACCAATTAGTAGATGCGCAAATGGATATTTATTTAGACCCATTTGATCCGGTAGTAATCAAGCAAGCACGCTTAAATGGCATAGCAGATTCAACTATTGAAGCAGCTCAAAAATCACCTGTGTATAAATTCGTAAAAGAATGGAAGCTCGCTCTTCCGTTGCATCCGGAATTTAGGACTTTGCCTAATCTGTTCTATGTGCCTGCGCTATTGCCAACAATGGCAACAGTCAGCAATGGCGTATATGATTCAACGAGTGCTTCGTTGTGGAATGGAGTTGAAAAAAATCGTTTGCCTATGAAATATCTTGCATCACTTTTTTCGGCAGGCAACACCGATAAAATCGTTGAAGTTATGAAACGCTTGATGGCTGTGCGGATGCATAGAAGAAGCACTACCGTTGGAGATGTGACCACAATGGAAGTCGCTTCATCATTGAAAGATGCTCAAATTGACGGAGAAATTGCTGATGCAATATTCCGACTAACATCATTGGCAACCTTCGACGAGCGATTTGTAATACCTCCAGCCCATCGTGAAGAGTCAATAGAAATGCTTGAAAACACTGCAGATGTAAAAGGAAATACCGGTTTCGGATTCAAAGAAAGACCCGCTCGAGGATTATAAATGGATCAATATTATCATTATAACATATTAGCTGATCTGTTCAGATATCCCGGCTCTAATTTTATCGAGATACTGAATAATTGCAAAGAAGTATTAGAAAATATAAGTTCAGAAGCATCGCAAGAATTTAAGGTGTATTACACCTATATGATTGAATGCACAGAAGATCAGCGCGAAGAATTATATACTAAAACTTTTGACGTTCAACCAATTTGTTATTTAGATTTAGGTTATGTTATTTTTGGCGAGGATTATAAACGCGGGGCTTTTCTGCTGAATATGCAGCAAGAACAACAAAAAGCAGGAAATGATTGCGGAACAGATTTGCCTGATAATATTTGCAATGTTCTTACTTTTTTCTATAAAACAAACAACCAGCAAATTGTGAATGAATTGGCAGTCAAGATTCTTATTCCCGCAGTTGAAAAGATGATTGCAGAATTTGCGCAAGCACGGGTTGAATTGAAAGTCAATGTGTTAAAAAAGCTTCATAGCGCTATTATACAAGAAGAACTCAATCAGGGAAACGTCTATCAGAACGCATTTAAAGCGCTTTTGCAAGTCCTAAAAAAAGATTTCAAAGATGTTAGTTTTGAACAAGAACATGATACTATCATTAATCTTCAGCATCACAAATCATTCTTTGGAAAACAAAGCGTAAATATTGAGATAAACAATTTAGTTAGTAATTATCAACTTGATTAGCTATGACAAATACTTTGCTGTTCATTGTTCTGCCTTATGCAGCGCTTCTAATTTTTTTGATTGGCTCAATATATCGCTATATGAGCAAACAATTTAGCGTGTCTTCTATTTCATCGCAATTTTTAGAGAGCAGGCGACTCTTTTGGGGCAGTCAGCCATTCCATTGGGGTTTATTTATATTATTTTTTGGACATTTAACGGCTTTTCTCTTTCCTCGGGCAGTATTGGCGTGGAATGGCGAACCAATGCGTCTACTTATATTGGAAATATCTGCTTTTTCCTTTGGTTTGCTATCGCTGATTGGAGTATTACTTCTAATCCTTAGAAGATTCTCCAATAGTCGTGTTCAAATTGTTACTAGTAAGATGGACATTGTAGTTTATGTGATTTTACTCATACAAATAATATCGGGATTATTGGTTGCTTATGACAATCGTTGGGGATCTTCTTGGTTTGCGGCGTTTGTAACTCCGTATCTTCGCTCAATATTTGTGTTTGATCCTCAAATGGAAGCAATAGTCAGCGTAAATTCTCTGTCTCTTAAAATACATATTGTTTCGGCATTTACACTTATTGGCCTTATACCATTTACAAGGTTTATGCATTTCTTGGTTTATCCTTTAGATTATTTGTGGAGAAATTATCAGCAAGTAATCTGGAATTGGGATAGAAAGAGAATTCGCACTTCGCGCTCTCATTCTGAGGGTCACGCATCTATGAATAACTAAAATTATTCTTACACGCTAATTATTATTGATTAAAATTCAAAGGTATTAAATATAGATTATGGTTAATCTTAAAGAGTTAGCCAAAACGGATCCTATTAAACGAAATGCAGAAAAAGGACTTGAACAAGTTGAAAACTCACCTATGGATCCACCTTCGGCTTATGAACAACCGAGAGTATTGAAAAATGATTCTGAAAATATGGGAAATGCATTGCAGATTTTGATGGACGAGCATAAAAATGCTTTGACTAAAATTGAAAGTTTTGAGAAGGCTTTAGTAGAATTCAAATCAAGTGGATATAAACTTGACAAGAAAATGAACGAAATATTCAAGGAGTTCTTTAGTTTCCTTGACAATGGTTTATTTCCTCATAACAGCAAGGAAGAAAAAGCGCTTTTTCCCACTCTCCATAAAAAACTCATTGAAGTAGGAGAACATGGAATAGGAGAAAATCCAAGGACTGCCATTGACGTAATGGAAGATGATCATATTAAGTTTATACAATTAGGAGCTTTAACATTTAATTTTCTTGGACTTGCCACTCGTATTAATGATGAGAAATCGCGCGTTTTTATATTGGACACTGCCTACGAGAATGGACGCGAATTAATTGAATTATTAAAGCTTCATATATTCCGAGAGGACTACACTCTTTTTCCGCTCGCGCAAAAACATCTGTCGAAAGAGGAATTAGATAATATAGAAAAAGAAATGAAAAAATATTGATGAATTGCATATTGTTAAAGTAATTCATCAATTATGTATGAGCCCACTCCGAAAAGTCGTGTAATATTTCAAATCAAAGAAAACATGGTGAAAAAGTACAGTTTTTACTCGTTTTCAAGTGAAAAACGTCAAAAAACGACTTTTTTAGCTCTTGAAAGATAAGTTTTTTTGAAAAATAGCGAATCTTTTGTCTGCAATTTTTATGAAATATCTTTTCGGAGTGGGCTCATGTATAATAAATATAAAAGTTATAGCAGAAATTAATTTTCTTGAAATATGTCTTATTAATATGTAAAGTCCATAGCCGGTTAACAGAACCGGCTTTTTTTTACTGATAAAAATTATTTGCCTCTTTCTCATTGCGTTCATTATAATATTTATAAATAACTTAGTGGTTGTTTCGTGAAATCTTATCGTATTCTTATACTCAATTTACTTGCTTTTACCGTATGCTTTGCCGCATGGATGATAAATGGCGTTTTAGTAACGTTTTTAACCAATAACGGCATATTTACTTGGAATGCAGAGCAAATTGGATGGCTACTAGGGGTGCCGGTTTTAGTTGGTTCAATACTTCGGCTTCCAGTGGGTATGCTGACAGATAAGTTTGGCGGCAAATGGGTAATGACTGCAATTCTGCTTCTGAGCGCAATTCCTATGTATCTTTTATCCATTGCTAATAGTTACAGCTCGTTTCTATTGCTAAGTTTTGGCTTTGGATTGTCTGGAAGTTCTTTTGCCGCGGGAGTTGCGTATGTGTCATTATGGTTTTCAAAGGATAAACAAGGTACTGCACTAGGAGTATTCGGCGCTGGAAATGTTGGAGCTGCACTAACAACTCTTTTTGCTCCAAGCATATTAGGATGGCTTACGCACAATGGGGCCAATCTTAACGAATGGCGAACACTCCCAAAACTTTATGCTCTTTTACTAGTGCTAACTGCAATTGTATTTTTTGTTTTTTCAAAAAATAAAAAGCCTGATGTAATTCGTTCTTTTAAGCAGCGTTTTGATCCATTGAAACAAGTGCGCGTTTGGCGTTTTGGATTGTATTATTTTTTCGTTTTTGGTAGTTTTGTTGCCTTAACGCAATGGCTTATTCCTTATTATGTTAACGTATATTCTATGACAATTGTTGCCGCTGGCTTTATGACTACCGCATTCAATTTGCCTGCCGGATTATTGCGAATTGTTGGAGGTGTTTTAGCTGACAAAATTGGAGCAAGAGTAGTTCTATATTGGGTGTTGGGAATATGCATTGTATGTCTTTTATTTCTTTTTCCGCCAAGAGTTGAAATTCAAACGCCTGGGCAAGGAATTATGGCTGGCAAATCAGGTGTTGTGAAAAGTGTCGCAGAAAATGAAATTGTTTTGACCGACCCTAATAATCCTAACCAAAACACTGCGTATCCATTGCAGCCAAAAGAAGGTCCAATTGAAATTCGTTTTGGAATTCATCATAACCAAGAGGGATTTTTACCTTTGCCTTCTACTGTTACTTGGCATGAGTCGCAAGTAACAGAAGGTGAAAAAGTATCCAAAGGACAATTGTTGGCAAAGGGTATAACTCATATTTATTTCCAAGCAAATAAATGGATTTTTACAACTTTTGTATTTATCATTGGCATTATGATGGGCATTGGCGGCGCCGCTGTATTTAAACATATTTCAAGTTATTATCCTGGTGATGTAGGAACAGTAGGTGGAATTGTAGGAGTTATTGGCGGTTTGGGCGGTTTTATCGATCCAATAATTTTTGGATATCTATTGAAATTTACTGGAGTATGGACTTCTTCATGGCTTTTCCTATTTGTTTTAGCAGCCATTAGTATGGTTTGGATGCGTCTTACTATCAAGCATATTATAGTTGACAAAGGTTAAGATATAATAATGAATATGCGATTAAAACATGAACTATCGCTTCGCTGACATTTGAAATTACAAAAGAACATAAATGATTGTAAAATAATCAAATGGTAATTATTATAATATTGCAAAACAAGCAGTTGAAAACATAATAATAAGTGATGAAATGATTGTTAAAACTAACCTACTACCTGATAACTCCACTTTGAAATTAGTTGAGATAATTTTTAATTACACAGATAGTTATCAAGGAACAATAATTGATAAAATGAAAATATAGAAATATTGTCAGTGGTAAATTCTTTTTTTATGAGCACCCCAAATTAAATTAGAAAACTTATTTGTATCCGAGACAAAATGTTTTTTACTTCGATTTAAAAATTTTATATCAGTCTCATAATCAAAAGAATCAGATTGATAGTTTTAAGTGTGATGTTGTGAAGAGTAAATAGGTATTTTTAAAGTGTTCGACAGGATCGAAAAGGAAGTTGTATTGGTTGAAGACGACAAACACTAAATTATATAATTCCAACCCTTATTGATGAAAATAAAGGAAACGATTGCTTAAAATACATTGCAATACCTATTGCTGTAAAATTCAACAATAGGATGGTGAAGATTTTTATGAAGTTGCAAGGCTTTTTCACAAAATAATAGTTTCAGATGTTTTAATGGAAATAATTAGGTAAATAGAGAAATAAAATATTGTGAAATAACAATTGCATGTTTGTAAAGTACTCATATTTATTAGTTGTTATAAGCACTGTAAGCTCAATTGTCGATATGCAACCTTTTTCCAATTTCCATCCCATTATTTCGCCAAACCCCGATATTAAAAATAATTCCCTTCGTTGAATTAGACAAAATTTTGGAAATTTATTTTTCATCGTGAGATTTGCACTCAAATGATGTTATATGAGACAGCAGCTAATTGAGACAATTCGAGATCTTTCGCCTGCCTACTTTGCAATGGTGATGGCTACTGGTGTAGTATCTAGTGCCTCGTTTTTTATGGAAATGTATGCAATATCGTATCCATTATTTTGGATAAATATTTTCCTCTATTTATCACTTTGTGTTGCAACTGCCTTAAGAATTTTAATGTTCCGCTCTTATGTTGTGCAAGATTTATTGGATCATGTAAGAGGCATGGGTTTTTTTACTATTGTTGCTGCAACGTCATTATTAGGCACACAGTTTATTCTTCTCGAGGGAAACTATCATATTGCTAAGATTTTATGGTTTGTTGCCATATTATTTTGGATAGTTATCACTTATTCTATTTTTACAAATCTAACTATCAAAAAAGACAAACCATCGTTTTCAGATGGAATAAATGGATCATGGCTGTTGGCGGTTGTTTCTACCCAAAGTTTGGCAGTATTAAGCTCTAAACTTTCGATGCATTTTGTAACCTATAAGCTTGTGCTCAATTTTTTTGCATTTGCTTTATGGCTTTGGGGTGGAATGCTCTATATTTGGATGATTTCTTTGATATTTTACCGCTATACTTTTTTTAAATTTTCTCCAAGCGATTTGACTCCACCGTATTGGATTAACATGGGAGCAATGGCAATATCAACTTTAGCCGGTTCCTTATTGATAATCAATACGCCGAATGCTCCTTTTCTGTTTTCAACACTGGCATTTCTAAAAGGATTTACTATATTCTACTGGGTAACGGGCACTTGGTGGATACCGATGCTTTTTATTCTTGCTTTTTGGCGACACATTTACAAAAAATTTCCATTGCACTACGATCCATTATATTGGGGTGCTGTATTTCCGTTGGGAATGTATACTGCTTGTACATTTGAGATGGCAAAAGCAATGGATCTTGAATTTTTGCTGCCAATACCTAAATATTTTATCTATATTGCATTATCAGCATGGACTGCAACGTTTGTGGGATTTGTTGTAAATGTGATTAAGAAATTCGTGCCAATTGCAAAAGCATAGTTATCCAATATTGTAAAATTTGTGGCAGTGTAATTCGTTACTATTAGCTATAATTACCTAAAATTTGTAAATAGTTGAAATGCTTATAGATTCTTATGGCAGGGCGCATGATTATCTGCGCATCTCAATCACCGATAAATGCAACCTTCGCTGTTCATATTGTATTCCATACGATTTGCCGCATGGATTCTATGCCAACTCTCAACGCCTTACACCCGAAGAAATATACACAATTGCAAAAGTATTCGTTGGATTGGGAGTTAAAAAAATACGAATAACAGGCGGAGAGCCGTTGGTGCGCAAAGAATGCAGGAGAATACTTCAGATTCTTTCCGAATTGCCGGTCGAAATTGTTCTTTCAAGCAATGGAGTTCTGATAGATGAATTTCTTGATGATTTAATAAAGCATCGCATCAGTTCTGTAAATATCAGTTTAGATTCGCTGAAAGAAGAAACTTTCAATGCTATTACTCGAAGAAATCAGCAAAAAAGGGTGCTGGCAAATATTAATTTGTTGCTTAAACATAATTTTCATGTTAAAATTAACACGGTTGCAATGCGAGGAGTTAATGATCATGAATTTGTAGATTTCGTAGCGATGACTCAAAACTCACCGCTCGACATTCGCTTTATTGAGTATATGCCTTTTATCGGAAATGGCTGGAGCAAGGAAAAAGTTATAACGAAAAATGAAATACTGGATATTATAAGCGATTCATTTTCTTATGATAAAATTGAAGATGCCGCGCACAGCACTTCAAAAAATTTCAGAGTGAAAAACGGGTCTGGAACTTTCGGAATTATAACAACAATGAGCGAGCCATTCTGTGGAGACTGCAATAGGTTGCGATTAACAGCCGATGGCAAAATAAAAAACTGCTTATTCGGAAAGGAAGAAATAGATCTGATGACAGCTTTGAGAAACGGCGAAGATATAATATCTCTGATTTATCAATCAGTTAAAAATAAATATGCTGTTATGGGAGGCCAGTTCGATAAAGGATATCAATTAATAGAAACAGAAGATATTGTAAATCGCAGCATGATTGGAATAGGCGGATAAAAATGTTAACAATGCCAAGCGTAGCTGAAGCAAAAAAAATATTGTCGAGCAATATCATTACATTGCCCGATGAAGAATTGCCTATAATTGGAGCTCTCGGAAGAAACGTAAGTCAAGACATTTATGCGCCAATAGATGTGCCCTCATTCGATAATTCTGCAATGGATGGTTTTGCGCTTAATTATCAACAAGGAAATTCGAGCTATAAAATTATATCGCAAATTCAAGCTGGGGACAGTGCGCTTTATCGTCTTAATACCGATGAAACAGCTCGGATTTTTACTGGTGCGCCAATGCCGCAAGGCGCAGATACGGTCATTCAACAAGAATTAGTTGAAATTCATAATGATGAAATTTCCTTTGATGAAAATAATATTTTCAAAGGTGTCAATGTGCGTTTACGCGGCTCTCAATGCAAACAAGGCGATAAAATTCTACTGAGCGGAAGTAAAATTACTCCAGGTTCTGTAGCTTTGTTGAGTTCGGTTGGCATGAGAAAAATACGGGTGCATCAACAACCCAAAGTTGCACTTATAGTAACCGGAAACGAATTAATCGAGCCCGGAAAGACATTGCAACACGGTCAAATTTATAATTCTAATGAACCGGCTGTTCTATCATATCTTGCTTTATTGGGTATAACCAATACAATTTCGGTGCAAGTGCGAGATAATCTTTTTGATGTGCAATATCAACTATCAAGAGCTTTGCAACAATGCGATGTGCTAATTATAACAGGCGGGATTTCCGTAGGTGAATACGACTTTGTATATCAAGCGCTTATCAATGAAAATGTGAAACCCCTATTTTACAAAGTAAAGCAAAAGCCCGGAAAACCGCTTTTTATCGGAATGAAAGAAAATAAACACATTTTTGCTTTGCCGGGTAATCCTGCCGCTGTCCTCAGTTGTATTAATCAATATGTAAAACCTTGTTTGCTCGGAATGCGCGGTGAAAAGGAGTCATTTCGCCCTTCTGTATTATTGCCTTTATCTCATAATTACACAAAAAAAACACCTTTGACAAATATCTTAAAGGCAAAAGTTTCACATAGTGAAGCAACAATTCTTAGCGGGCAAGATTCCTTTAATTTACAATCGTTTAGCGAGGTAAACGCTTTCGTCGTTCTCTACGAGGAAGATGCATCGAAGCAAAAGGGTGAAAAAGTAGAAGTATATTATTTATAATGTAAACGATGGAACATCATCTGCAAATATTGCTGTTTATTTTGATGCCGCTTGCAGCTTTTCTCTATTCTTCTGTTGGGCATGGCGGCGCCAGCAGCTATATTGTGTTATTAACGTTATTCGGCTTTTTGCCAGCAGAAGTACGCCCCGCCGCATTGGTGTTAAATATTGGCGTTTCAGCCATCTCATTTCTTACCTTCCATCGAAAATGCGATTTTCCTTACAAGTTTTTTTTAATTCTGATATTATTTTCAATTCCGGCAGCTTACTTGGGCGGGACATTTACCCTCGATGCAAAAGTATATCAAAAAATTCTTGGGCTGCTGCTTCTATTGCCGATTGCCAGATTGTTTAATCTTTTCAGAGTTAAAGAGGGCAAGCCCGTTCCTAAAAATTTTCTTCTGATAGCTTTTCTATCATTTTCTATTGGATTTATCTCGGGAATAATAGGAATAGGAGGCGGCATTTTACTGTCGCCCATATTAATATTCTTTGGTTGGGCAGATTTAAAACAAACTGCAGCTATAAGCGGTTTGTTTATATTCCTAAATTCTATTGCAGGTTTGCTGGGAACAGGAGCAACCAATTTTTCATGGCTGCCACATTTTGAATTAATTATTCCGCTTACATTAGCAGGCGGAATTGCGGGCGGTTATTTAGGAGCAAATAAATATTCTCCGCCGGCTATGAAATATGCGCTTGCAATAGTACTGTCTATAGCATCAGTAAAATTTCTGATTTAATGCCTGCAGACAACGTTGATATTTTTATTACTGCCGGCGGCAAAAGCTCGCGTATGGGGCAAGATAAAGGATTGGTGCACATAGCAGGTAAGCCAATGATTCTGCATATTGCCGACACATTAAAAGCACAGCATCATATTTTTAAGGTCATTGCAAATTCTGACGAATATAAAAAGTTAGGTTTGAACGTCGTGCCAGATATTGTGTGTGAAAAAGGTCCAATGGGAGCGCTTTATGCTGCGTATTACTATTCTCAAAATGAATACGTAATGATTCTCGGTTGTGATACGCCTTTTATTCCATATTCTGCATTGCTGAGATTGATAAATAATACTAATACGAATAGCATTACAGTTGCTGGCATTCACTCCAAGATCAATCCTCTTTTGGCGGTATACCCCGCATATTATAGACAAGAAGTAAAAAGGCGCATTGAAAAAAACAATCTAAAGATGCAGGATTTTATAGATCACTCAAATTATCGTGTGATTGAAATGGATGACATTCTGCAAAAATTTCCTGACGGATTTTTTAATTTTAACGAAAAGAAAGATTTAGAGCAATGGAGCAACATGCAAACTCATCAAAAGTTAAAATAATTGCTTTTGGTATTGCTGCGGAAAAAATGAAAACCAATATTATGTATGCCGACGGTATTCATGATATTCGTTCGCTTCGCTCATGGCTTGCCACACAATATCCGGCTTTAAAAGATTTGAACCTTTCAATTGCAATTAATAAAAAAATTGTTCAAGAATCTGTAGATATAAGCATACCTGAAAATGCCGAGATTGCTCTTTTGCCTCCATTTTCAGGCGGGTAATAAGATATGATGCAACGCTTTGAACGTCAGATAAATTTGCGCGGCTTCGGTGTTGAAGGTCAGCGGCGGCTCATGCAATCTTCTGCTTTGATTGTAGGAGTCGGAGGTCTTGGATGTCCGGCCTTATTATATTTGGCTGCAGCTGGAGTCAAAAGAATTGGTATAGCAGATGGCGATATCGTCAGCATGTCTAATCTTAACAGACAAGTGTTGTTTGGGATAGGCGATAATCATAAAAAAAAGACAGAAACAGCAGCCATATTTATCCGCGAAAAATATGATGATGTTCAAATTGATGAATACTCATTTTATTTGGATGTGAGCAATTCGCTCGATATTATCTCGCAATACGATATTGTGCTTGATTGCACGGATAATTTTTCAGTGAGGTATATGGTAAATGATGCTTGCTTATTGCTGAATAAGCCGGTTATTTATGGCGCTATTTACGAGTATGAAGGACAAGTGAGCGTTTTTAATATTCAAAATACTGACGGTTGTTCATATAATTATCGAGATTTGTTTCCTGATCCTCCTGACAGTTCACAAATTCCTAACTGCAATGAAACTGGAGTTCTTGGAGTTCTTCCTGGTATAATAGGCACGATGCAGGCAGCAGAGACAATCAAAATTTTAAGCGGCATTGGAACTTCTCTTTCGGGGAAAGTATTGTACTATAATATCGAATATCAGCAGTTTTATGATATGGATATTATCAAGTCAGCAATTGGTTCGTGCAAAGCGCCGCAAAACATGGATGAGTTTTGCAATCATGATTATTCTCTCTCATGCTCTGTTACAAAATCTATTGACTGGAATGAAGCAAAAAAAATCTACAACGAGAAGCCAGACCAAACCATCTATATAGATGTGAGAGAATTGGATGAATTTCCCAAAGTTTCAGCAATTGAATGTCTCATATTGCCTATGTCATTGCTTCCTGATGAATGTTATCGTTTATCGGAAGCATCTAATCTCTTAATATTTTGCAGAAGCGGTATAAGAAGCGAAAAAGCCGCTCAAATGCTTCAATCAAAATTCCCACAGAAAAGCATCTATTCAATAAAAGGCGGAGTTCTGAGCAAACTATCACCGATATATTCATAATAAAAATGCAACACAAACCAAAAAATATATTTATACAAGGACCAATTACTGCTCAAAAAATAGCTGACAGCATTTCAGGGCATAGCACAAAAACAGATATTGGAGCACATAGCATTTTTCTAGGTCAAGTGCGCGCCGATAGTAATGAGCAAGGAACTGTTGAGGCAATTGAATACACTGCATACGAAGAAATGGCGCTTGAAAGAGCGCATGAAATTCGCGAAGAAATCTTTGTAAGATTTGAATTGAATTGCATGCATATTTACCATAGCTTGGGAAAAGTTAAGGCAGGCGAAATTTCTCTCTTTGTTTTCATTTCATCCAAGCATCGCAAAGCGGCTATTAAAGCGTGCGAGGAAGTCGTCGAGCGAATTAAAAAAACGTTGCCAATTTGGGGTAAAGAGATTATGCAAGGTAATAAATCTACGTGGAAAGAGAACAACTGATTTCGAAGCAATGTTTGAAAAATTTGGCACAAAACAAACAATAACGCATGCAAGCAAACGAAAGATTGAACGTTTTTTTATTTCCGATGATGCTTTAAAATAAAATATCTGCTCAATTTGTAGCAATGATTGATTGAATAATTATTGAAAATATCGTAATCGGGCTATTTTCTAAAAACCACAGAGCGCAAAGTCCATTCATTTTACAGCCATCCATTCAAATTCAAAACATCAAAGTTTGCCGTCTATTCTGACATCAAAATTGGAAGTTTTAGCTATACAGACACATCCAACAGACGAGATTTACTAAGATTCCTTCACAAAAATCTCAATCTAATAAGTAATTGTAAAAACTTACAAAATAAATGAATATTATTTCTTACTATGCAGCCAATTGTAATTTGTAAAATAATTTACCGATGTTTGACTCTCATATTTTCATTTAAGGATTGTAAAAATCGAATTAAAACTGCATAAATAAATTGAATTGTTAGATCGAAAAATCTTATTTCAATTGCATCTTTTCTATAAAAAACATCATTTCTTATTTATAGAATTTTACCAGCCGATCTATGAGTAAAGTTAAATATATTGTTAAAGTAAAGAATATATCCGACTATAAACAAAGTATAAGCGTTGCTCGGCATTATTTTAATATCCGACAAAATAAAGCGTATAATAATTACTTGCAAAGATATAATAGCCGACAAAAGTAATCATGTTTTATATTTATAATATCTGACTAGAAAAAGAGTATTTGCAAATCGTGTAAATTTATGAAAAACAAGGTGAAAGCAAAATATAAGTTAATGTTTGATTGCCTGTAAAAAATTGGAAAAATGAACTTTTTTCAATATCTTTATTTTACTTTTTACACAAAATCATCGTTGTATAAGCAGAACTGAATAAAATATTGTGCTCTTTGAAATTCTCAATTGAGCAAAAAAAAACAAAAATGTGATACTTTTTTTCAAAAACAATGTCTATGTATAATATTAATCAATTAATCAATCGTTGCGAAGAACTAGCATTTGATTTAGATTATAATTGTGCGAAAGAGTGGAAAAACGAAGATCCATCTCGTGTACTAGTTGGATATATGCCTATTTATTTCCCGCGTGAAATTGTCCATGCAGCCGGCGGCATGACGGTAGGCATTTTTGGCGGCGGAGATAGAAAGCAAATTATTAAAGGCGACGCATATTATCAGTCATATATTTGTCATATTCCAAGAAGTATTATAGATATGGCGCTTGACAAACATTATGACAGCTTCGACGGTTTTATCTTCCCTTCAATATGTGATGTACTGCGAAATCTATCAGGAATTTTCAGACAAAAAGGTTTTGGAAAGTTTGTAAAGTATATGGATTTTCCTCAAAATTTTCTACCGGAAGTTGGCGGTGTCTACTATCAGGACGAGATGCGCCATGTACTGCATTATATCAAAGAAATTAACGGAGTGGAAGTTACAATTGAAAAACTAAACCGTTCAATAGAGTTATATAATAGAAATCGTCGTCTTATTGCATTAATTTACGACATTCGCCAGAAATATCCTTGGAGATTGTCTATGAAGGATTGGTATCATATTTTGCGAGCAGGCACTGTCATTCCGGTAGAGGAACATAATGAAATACTACAGCAAATCGCAGATTATATTAGGGATGAAGTAGGAAAACCACAGGATAAGATTAAAGTGGTGCTTTCTGGTGCTTTCTGCGAACAGCCTTCTGTCGGTCTTATTCGCTCGATTGAAGATGCTGGATGCTACATTGTAGATGATGATTTGCAATTAGGTTCCAGAATGATTATCGGTGATATTGATGCCACAACAGACAGTCCGCTGGCTGCAATAGCTAATGCTTATATCAGTCAGAGTCAATACTCTTCCTCAATATATGATGTAGAAAATCCTAAAGAATACCGATTAGCTAAAATTGTGGAGGACAGAGGAGCCGACGGAGTTATTTTTGCTTCTGCCAGCTTTTGTGATCCGAGTTTGCTCGATGCCCCAATTTTTCAAAATGCCTTTGATAAAATGGGCATTCGATACATTGCTTTCCAATTCAGCGAAAACATTAATCAGTTTAAGGTAATCAAAGAACAAGTAGGCGCATTTTCCGATTCCATTAAATTATGGGAAGATGAACCTGTACCCGTTGAATAAAACCAAGTTATGTATAATATATAAATAAAAAAATATGGCAAAGGAAGTTATAAAAGAAAGAAGCATGATCCTTCAAAAAGAAATGATTGAAGGTCTCTTTAACGATTTGGAAAAAGCCCATGAAACAGGAAAAAAAGTATGCTATACTTTTGTTCCGGGAAATCTTTCCGAACTGATAAGAACTTTTGATATGCTACCGGTGTATCCCGAAATTAATGCACTGCAAAGCGCAATGCGTAAAAAATCAGCCGCGTATATCAAGGAAGCCGAGCGCCACGCACATTCTGAAGACGTATGTACGTATGTAAAATGCGACGTTGGGATGTTGATGAAAGGAAACATTGGACCTACCGGACAAAAACTTCCGCCACCAGATATTCTCTTGCTTAGCTACACTGGTTGTTTCACTTTTATGAAATGGTTTGAAACGCTCAAAAGAGAATATCCAAACGCTACAGTGGTAATGATTCATACGCCATATCAAGAGAGTGGCACAATGACGCCCGAAATGATAAATTATATGGTGAAGCAAATGAACGAGGAAGTAATTCCAAAAATGGAACAGGTCTCCGGCGTAAAATACGACGAAGAAAAACTCAAAAGTATTTTGGAACATTCGAAAGAAGCAGAAGATTGGATTACTAAAATATTTGACACCACCAAACATAAACCATCACCGATAGACGCTTATTTTGCCGGAGTATATTACATCGGACCAATTAATATTGGTTTCAGAGGCACGCCTGAGGCAGTTGAATATTATAAAGAATTGTATAATGAAATTCAGGAAAGAATTAGATTAGGATTGGGACCTGTTACCCCGGAAGGTGAAATGCACGAGGAAAAATATCGGCTTGTAGTAGAAGGACCGCCAAATTGGACAAGTTTCCGTGAGTTCTGGAAAATATTCTATGATATGGGAGCTGTAATTGTTGCTTCGTCCTACACAAAAGTTGGAGGAGTATATGATCTTGGGTGGCGACACGACCCAGAAAAGCCGCTTCAATCTCTAGCCGAATATTGCATGAATTGCTATACAAACTTAAATATTCCGCAGCGCATAGATTTACTTACAAAATGTATTACTGAATATCAGGCGGACGGATATGTAACAAATTCAATAAAAAGCTGCAATTCATTCTCGGCAGGCCAGTTGGCTATGATGCGAGAAATTGAAGACCGCTTGGATATTCCGGTTGGATTTATTGAATCTGATTTAGTTGATCCTCGATATTTCTCATATTCTAATATAAAAAATCGTTTAGAGTCCTATTTTCAAATGTTGGCGCAGCGTAAAATGATGGAAGCGCAAGAAGCGTAATATCTATTTAGAAAGTAAAAAATTATGAAAAAATATTTTTTAGGAATTGATCTTGGCTCTACTACTTCGAAAGCAGTTATTGTCAACGAAGCCGATGAAATTGTTGGCAGAGGTATCACAAATACCAGAGCAAACTACAAAGTAGCCGCAGATATAGCTCGCGAGCAGGCAATCTATGACGCTCGCTTCAATCTGATTGAAAAAAGGATGAAAGACAGCATTGCAGGCAGATCAGAATTTAAAACTTACATGAAGGATTTGCGAAGCGTGTTTCAATACTGTCAGTTCAGAAGAAGAATGGACAGTTTGGAAAATATGCTTATTAAAACCGCTTCTGAATCAACACATCCTGAACGAGACACTATTGTAGAACGCCTTAAATCCATTATTGGCATTATTCGGCCGCAAATGCGTCATGAATTTATTCATGAAGGACTTGGCAGTAAAAATCAATTTTTCAGAGATATTGTCAGTGAAAAATATAATACCGAAGTCAGCAAAATTGAACCGAAATATTATGAGCCGTTAATGCTGGCATTTGACAAGAGCATTACGCCAATTGAAAATGAAATGGTGGATTATTCTTTCAAAGAATTGGTGCTTGAATCAATGAAGATTCTGGAAGAAAAGTACGAAGGATTGGCTGACGAAAGAGAAGACGGAGGGAAAGAGTCGTGGTATTATGATGAAATGAACGCAGTAAAAAACGAATATAAAAATATTGAGCACACTCTTCGCTCGCATATCGAAGAAATAGCTGACGAGGAGATTTATATTGCAAAGATGGTTGGAACAGGATACGGAAGAGCGTTGCTGCCTTTCCCGGAAGATTGCATCAAGTCGGAAATCCTTTGCCATGCCTTTGGCGCTCATGCTGTTTTCCCGGGAACAAGAACAGTGCTTGATATCGGAGGTCAGGATACAAAAGCCATTCAAGTGGATAAATATGGCTTGGTTACAAGCTTTCATATGAATGACAGATGCGCTGCGGGATGCGGCAGATATTTAGGATACATTGCCGACGAATTCGGATTGTCGCTCAACGAGTTAGGACCAGAGGCAAACAAAGCAAAAAAAGAAACGACAATTTGTTCGACATGCACTGTTTTCGCCGGAGCTGAAATAAAGGAATTGCTGCACAACGGCGAACAAAAGCCAGATATTCTGGCTGGACTTCACAAATCTATTGTTCAACGAGCAATGTCGCTCATTGCACGTTCGGGTGGAGTAAGAAACGAATTTACTTTTACTGGCGGAGTAGCAAGGAATGAAGCTGTATTGAAGTACGTGAAAAAAATGGTGATTGACTCCTATGGCGAAGTAACGATGAATATTCATACTGATTCAATTTTTATGGGCGCTTTGGGCGGCGCTATGTTTGCACGCCGAAATATAAGCACCGAACTGCCAAAAGGCACTATGATTAGAGAAACTGGCGACGTTAATAATTAAAGGAAACAATACAATGGAAAATTCAATTTATACAATGGGCATTGATGTTGGCGGCAGTTATGTTAAAACTGTTCTTATGCGCTATAATAAAGAGAGCGGACAACATCAATTAGTAGACAAACAAACAGAAAAAATCAGAAAAAGAAATCCTAAAGATGTGGCTCACGACTCCATCGAAATGATTCTAGAACGCAATAATCTCAATTATGACAAGGATATTGCCTATTTAGCTTCGACTGGAGAAGGCGAAATGGTCGAGAGAAAAACAGGACATTTCTACAGCATGACAACTCACGCTCGTGGCGGTGTCTTTTTCCATCCCGGCTCAAAAACAGTTGTTGATATGGGCGGCTTGTATGTTCGCGCAATTAAAATTGACGAACGCGGCAAAGTTCTGGATTATAAAATGACCGGTCAATGCGCCTCTGGTTCCGGACAGTTCATTGAAAATATATCACGATATCTTGGTTTGGCGGTAGAGGAAGTAGGAGATATTTCCATGCAAGCCGACAATCCCGAAGTTCCATCAGGCATTTGTGCTGTTTTAGCAGAGACCGATGTTATTAACATGGTGTCCAAAGGAGCTTCTACACCCAATATAATCAAAGGCATTAATATATCTATCGCGCAAAGAGTTGTTAAACTTTTAAGCTCTCTAAAAGCAGAGTCGCCGATTATGTTGGTTGGAGGCATGGGCATGAATAAAGGAATGATCCAAGCTATTGAAGAGGTTGCTTCAGAGAATAAAAAAAGCAAACTTGAGTTTGTGTCGCATCCCGATGCAATCTTTTCAGGGGCTATCGGAGCTGCATTGTGGGGCGGCTATCGCTATTATGTGCTTAAAGAAAAAGAAAAGCAAGCAGCATAAGAAATGGCTGTTTTTTCATAAACTGACTATAATGACTGATTGTAATGGTGAATACACTGCAATCCGCAACAATTCCGGGCAAGGCAAGGCAGAATATAGCAGTAATGCTTTCGGAAAATGCTGAAAAATTTGCTGAAAAATTTATTTATTGTGAAAAAAATCAAAACAATGAATATAAAGGGATTTTGTGGAAATCGTTTTATAATGATGCCCTAAATATAGCATGGAATCTGAAACAATCTGGGATTAAGAAAGGAACTAAAGTTGTTCTTTACTGTCCTAATTCTCTCAATATGCTACTTGCTGAATTGGCTATTATGTCAATAGGTGCTATAGCTGTTCCTATCTTTGCCTATTTCAAAAAAAATACGTCAGAATTGCTGATAAATCATTCTGATGCCGAGTTCGTAATTTTAGCTGGTCAGTTTCAACTCAATGAAATGAGTCATGATCTACCCAAAATAAAATTAGTGTGGTCATTTGATGATGTTGAGAATAATACTCCTTTTGCAGTTCAAAAATTTGCCGATTTATTAAAAGATCGAAACGACATTGATTTTGCCTTAGATATTAAAGCGCAGCCGAATGAAATATGTCTGAATATGTACACTTCTGGCACTATGGGGATTCCCAAATGCGTGCAGCTTACACATCAGAACATTCTTTCGCAGCAAGCATCAATTCACACGGTCTTAAATGTGACGGCAGACGACAGGTTCCTTTCCTATTTGCCTTGGCATCATAGCTTTGGCGGAATTTTTGAATTATTCAGCGCATTACACAATGGAGCTACATATTATTTAGAGAGCAGCTTTGGAAAAGATGCCAAATCCATATTTGAAAATTGGAGAAAAGTTCTGCCAACAGTTTTCTTTAGCGTCCCAAAGGTTTATCAATCTCTTTTTGAGCTGGCCAAAGAAAGCATAGAGGCCGAAAATGTTTTTTTTAATTCAGGGCTCAAATTCATTTTTACAGCTGCTGCAGCATTGCCTCAGCGACTATCAGATGAGTTTGAAAAACGTGGCATTGCCGTAATCGAGGGATGGGGGCTTACAGAAACATCGCCTTGCTGCACTCTCACAAATCCTAAGCTAAAACGCGAATCTGGAGTGGTTGGCATGCCTATTCCCGGCGTGAAAGTTCGAATTGCCGACGATGATGAGATTCAAGTAAGCGGTCCTAATGTGATGGCTGGTTATTACCAAAATCCAGAGGCAAATGCTGAAGCATTCACTGAAGACGGCTGGTATAGAACTGGTGACGTCGGCGCAATTACTGAAAATGGATTAAAGCTTGTTTCAAGAAAAGATCGAATTTTTAAACTGTCAAACGGAGAAAAAGTAATTCCGACAGACTTAGAAAAAGCTATTGAATTAAAATGTCATTATGTGCAATATGTTGTTGTTGCAGGAAGCGGCGAAGAATATCCCGTCGCTTTAATATTTCCGAATAGAAAACTGCTTGAAAATCCTGATCTTACGTTAAATACAGAGCAACAATGCGCTTGTCCGCAAAATATTAGCGAAATGGGGCGCTGTTTGCCGACCTGTCTTCAATTGGCAAATGATTCAATAGGACAAAAATTCGCAAAAGTCAAATCTGTTGCAATTATAGACGATGTGCTTTCACTAGACAATAACATGCTGACTCCTTCAATGAAAGTTGCGCCTAAAAACGTTGTGGATAAGTATAAAACCCATTTAAAGAATCTTTATGGCGATAATGTGCCAACTGATGAAGAAGTGTATATCATTGAATTAGAACCTAAAAACAATTTGAAGCGATGTATATAATCAAATCAACAGATAAAATGAAAACAATAATGGGCGAATATTTTCGCTCATTAGAAACAGGTGAAAAGAAGATTGCTTGGTGCACCAGCGTCGGACCTGCCGAACTTCTGCGATCATTTGGATTTGAAGTGTATTTTCCGGAAAATCACGGAGCATTGTTGGGAGCGACACGCACAGCTATGGATGTAATTCCAGAAGCAGTAAAAAGCGGATATTCTGGTCATGTATGCTCATATACAACTGCTGATATTGGCTCATATTTAAGAAATGAAACACCGCTAAAAAAGCACTATGGTCTGAAAGGACATCCCAAGCCAGACATAATCGCTTTCAACACCAATCAGTGCAGAGAAGTTCAAGATTGGTTTTATTTCTTTGCTAACGAGTTTGACTGTCCAATTGTAGGCATCACACCTCCGCGTCATTTGGAAGAAGTTAATCAAAAAGAAGTGGATTTGGTGGTTGAACAGTTCAAAGAAATGATACCGACTTGCGAGCATGTAAGCGGGCAGAAATATGACGAGGACAAATTCAAGGAAACTGTTCGCTTAAGCAAAGAAGCAACGCTGTTGTGGCAAAAGGTTCTGAAAACTTCTACAGCCATGAACGCCCCAATCAGCTTCTTTGACGGCACAATCCACATGGGTCCGATTGTAGTGCTTCGTGGAACCCAGATTGCCAAAGATTATTACGCTGAATTGCTTGCCGAGCTTGAAGAAAATGTAAAAAATAATATTGGATTTCTGCTTAAAGCGAGAACGCGAATCTTCTGGGAAGGAATGCCAATTTGGGGCAAACTTCGTATGCTGAGCGATTTATTTAATTCTAACGGAGCCGCAGTTGTTGCTTCAACCTATTGCAGTAGCTGGGTGTTCGATAAATTTGACGAGAACGATCCATGGAATTCGACTGCCAGAGCATACACGGAAATTTTTATCAATCGCGGCGAGAAGGCTAAAATGAAAATGCTGGGCGACTGGTTCAAGGAATACAGCATTGACGGCATTGTGTATCACGATTCAAAAACATGCTTTAATAATTCCAATGCCAAGTTTGGCATGCCGCAGCGCTTGAAAGAAATAACAGGAATTCCGGCGTTAGTTATTGAAGGTGATCTATGCGATTTAAGATTCTTCAGCGAGGGTCAAAGCATTACAAAAATTGAAACCTTTTTAGAACAGCTTGAAGAAAGCAAAGTATAAAAATGAACAACAATCATAAAATACGGGTCGGCATTATTGGCTTAGGTCCTGTCGGAATGATTTTGGCTGTCAAACTTCAACAGGCGGGCTGTGAAGTTGCTTTGTGCATTCGAAACGAAATAAAGCGTATCAAAATTATTAATGAAGGCATAAAACTTGAAAATGTCTTTAATGATACGGCATGTTTCTCTCATGTTTATAGCAATATTGAAGATTTTGCGCAGTTAGATCTTGATTACCTCATATTTGCTGTAAAATCCTATCACGTACCAGCTTTGCTTGGCGCTGCTTCTGCTCTAATCACCGAGAAACTCTCCATAATTGTCGCGCAAAATGGCATTGACACCGAACAGCTCTATGTGCATACATTCGGAGAAAGCAAATTAATCCGCATGGTGATAAATTTTGCTGGCAATCAAATCAATCCAAATACGGTAAAGGTAAGTTTTTTTACTCCGCCAAATTATTTAGGCTCAATTAATGACAACCGTAGAAAAGAAGCTGACTTGCTTGCTGAAATGCTAACATCGGCTAATTTAACAACCGAAGCAATAAGCGCTTTTGACTTAGTTAAAAAAGTTTGGCAAAAAACAATTCTTAACTCTTCGCTAAGCGCTTTGTGCGGCGTTGGCAGATTAACGATGGCTGAGGCAATGTCTGATCCGGATACTGTAGAATTGATAGAGCAAACGATCAATGAAGCAGTATTGGTGGCAGAAACCGAGAAAATCAAATTCGATGATAATTTTATCAGAGAATGTATGCGCTATCTAAAAAAAGGAGGCGATCACTTCCCTTCGTTAGCACTCGATTTGATAAACGGCAGAGAAACCGAAATTGAATTTTTTAATGGAAAAATCGTTGAATACGGCCGCAAACATTATGTGCGCGCCTCTCTAAATCTGTCATTTACCAATATGGTAAATGCGATGACTAATAAGAATATTATTTCGAGAATGCCCGGTATTACCAATGACGTCAATAAAAAAATTCTCAAAAAGGGGCTGACAGTCAGCAGTGAATCTCTCAATCAGTATAAAAGGTCGGATTGTTTCCTAGGTATTGACTTAGGCTCTGCTTACACCAAATTTACTGTAATAGATGACAATGGCAGTGCATTGTTCAGATATTTTCTTCCGACGCTAAATAGCGACAAGCAGGCGTTCAAAAACGTAATGCAAACAATAAGCTCCAATTTTAACATCAGTTATAGTTGTGCCACCGGCTATGGACGCAAGCATTTTAATTTGTCGGATATTGTCAAAACAGAAATAAACTGTGCATCGGCAGGAGTGTCGTTCGCTCATCATGGTGAAAAAAACATAATTGATATTGGCGGTGAGGACATCAAGATAATTCGCTGTGATAATGATAATAATGTGCAAAACTTTTACATGAACGATAAATGCGCCGCCGGAACCGGCGCATTTCTTTCAGAAATCGCCGAGCGTGCCGCAATTAACATTGCAGAAATGAGCGCTCTTGCCTCTTTGTCAAGTTACGAGAAGGAACTTAATAGTTTTTGCACAGTTTTTGCCAAAACCGAAATTATGAATTGGATTTTTGAAGGTATGTCCCTTGAGGATATTTCAAGAGGCGTCTATAATTCTATTGCCAATAAAATTGCCAAAATGAGAATAGATCCCGGAATTCCAACATTCATGATCGGCGGAGTAATTGCCCATCATCCATATCTGAAACATATCTTAGCCGAAAAATTTAATCTTAAAATAAATATTGTGGAAGCTCCGCAATACGTTGTGTCATATGGTGCTGCAGTTATTGCGGCAAAAATGTACAATAAAAAAGAAAAAGCAGAATTGGAATTAATTGAAGCAGAAAGTTAACAAATGAAAAAAGCGAATTCATTAACACAAGAAGCAAGAATACCTTATGGAACATGGGGCGCAAGCTATTTTCCAGCTTGGCAGAGTTCTCCCTTAGCCGAGGTGAATATAGGCCAGTTTGCTGGTGAATCTATGGCGCGAATTTTATCCAAGAGAAGAGTTTCCACTTCGCATTTGGATTATCTGATGATAGGTTCAACCGTGCCTTGGCATTTCAAATTTTGGAATGCGACGGTTGTGGCTAATTGTATGGGAAGAAGGATTCCGGGTTTCCATATTGAGCAAGCTTGCGCAACGGGTTTGCAGGCTGTAGTGTTGGCTGCTATGCAAGTACAGTCTGGAGCAAGCGAAACAGTAGGAGTTTTGACATTCGACAGAACGAGTGATTCGCCTGCAAGCGTTTTCCCTGAAAGAAGGGCTTATCGCAGAACAGAAGTAATGAGTGATGTGTGGGACAATTTCGGCTTTGACCCTTCTACCGAAAATGCTATGATTAGTTCGGCAGGTAATGTTGCAAGGAAATATAAAATTGACAGAAAAGAAACTGATGAACTCACTGCATATCGTTACCAGCAATACTTTGAGGGGAAAGAAAACGGATTCCTTAACCGTGTAGCTATGCCCTTAGAAATATTGAATGTGCAAGGGAAATCAATGGGTATTATTAGCGAAGATGTGGGCGTGAGAAAAATTTCTCTTGATTCCCTTCGTGCCATGAAAGACCTTGATACTTGCGTAACAAGTGGCACACAAACTCATGCCGCCGATGGAATGGCAACTTTGCTTGTAACATCAGTAGATAAAGCGAAGGAAATCAGCCCAAGACCTGAAATTAATATAAGTTTTGTGGCAAAAACAGAAGTTCGCGTGCTGCCATCATGCATGCCGGAAGCTCCCGCTTTTGCTGTCAAAAAATTATTAGATAAAACAGGGCTTAATTTGGAAGATATGGCCGTTGTAAAAGATCATAATCCTTTTGCAGTCAATGATGCAGTATTCTCAAAAGTGATGAATTACGACTGGAAAAAAATGAATAACAACGGAAGCCCTTTAGTCTGGGGACATCCGCAAGGCCCTACGCTAACACGAGTTATCATTGAAGCTTTGGAAGAGGCGGTTGATCTTGGGGGCGGCTATGTTTTAGTGTTTGGCTGTGCTGCCGGCGATGTGGGAATTGCTTCAATTTTTAAGGTAAACTGACAAAAACGATATGAAGAAATCAATAAGAAAATCAACACTTGAAGCCCTTGGATTGGGAACAGTTTCGGATATATTCAATAATGGGAAACTGCCTATTTCTTTAGAAGAAATGGTTGATAAGGTTTTTGGAGATAAAAATAATAGAGGTGCAATGGTCATTTCCGGTGCCGGTGGAATTGTTGGTGCCGGAAAAGTGATGCAATTCGCTTCAAGGCTTATGGAGTTTGATGTTCCAATCATTGCATTGGATTTACCGGGTGCGCCTGACGGAATTGCAAAACAGTACAAGGGTTTGCAGGCTTCTTTTGGAACGGAAGGAGCTAACAATATCATGAAGAACATTATTAAATTGAATTATGATGGAAGTACATTGCCTACAACTTTAAAGCAATACAACCCTAAGTTTTTACTTGAAGCCATTCCCGAAAAATTAGAACTGAAAAAAGCACATTATGCTTTGTTTAGAAAGGAGTTTCCTGATATTCATATTTGGTCTGTAACTTCAGGTTTTCCTTCCAAGGAATTAGGCGTTGGCATTGCTCATCCTGCATTTCCGCATGAGATAAACAAAATTTTTGAAATTGTTGAAGAAAAGCCGTCGGTACACACGCATCTGTTGTGGGCGATGGGTTTGATCCCCATGCAGGTTAGCGATGATTGGTCTTTTGTGCTTGATGTCTTTTTCTGCGGTTTGTTGCAGGCAAGCATCCAATTTTGTAACTATACCAATACACCATATTGGAAAGCTGATAAATATATTCGCCAAATTCTTGGACCAAATCCTTTTAGAGCGCATGATGTGATTGGCGCAAAAGGGTCTAATTTCCTGACATGGTCATGTTTATATCATCTGGGAAAAGAATATGGAGAACTCTTTGACCCAACAGCAGAGCTTACAGAAAGAAAAGACAGTGGACAAAATTGGTATCCCGCCAATCATTTAAGACCACTAGTAAACTGGCATTTGGATGGCGAACAGAGCGAAGAACTCAAAATCATTGTATATGGCGCATTGATACAGATGACAACTATCATGCTGCATGAGAATCGCTCTGATCTAAGCACAATGTCGGCAATCGGCGAATTATGCGCCCAATTTACAAAAGGAGTGCCGGCTGTTATCCGCAAAATGGGAACAGAAAAGGCATTGGATTTAGTGGAAAAATATCATCGCCTTGTGCCTTTGGCTGCCAAAACAAAATGGTATCCCGATACTTTGCAGAATCTGAACACGGCAGAATGGCAGCAGTTGTATGTAAACGCAGAGCATGACGGCACAAATGGTTATGTCTGCATTAGCAGAGAAAGCTACAACTATGATGTAAATGAAGAACTCAACCGTGCCATTGACTGGTTACATAAGGAAGGAATCAAAAAGGTGGTTCTAACTTCTGACTTCCATTTCTCGACACAGATGGTGGGAGCGGATACCACAGAGTTCTTCCCTGCTGTAACCAACAGCGATATTGGAGAAAAAATATCTTCGGATTGGTCAAAAACAGCTCGAAGATTTTACAATGAGTTTGAAACATCCATAGGTTTTGTGAATGGCAAGAGATGTATGGGTGGAATGTTGGAACTGATGATGCACTGCCAATATCTTATTGCACCTGAACAAGTAAAATTTGCAATGCCGGAAGTAACACTGCCGGTGATTCCCGGAATGGAGGGCTGTCATTGGGTCTTTAGAAAAACAAGCAAAGAAAATCAAGCCAAAATGCTCGATTTGCTTCTGAACGGAAAGCAAATTAATGCGAAGCAAGCGCAAGGTTTTCTTGTAGATTACACAAGCTCGCTTAATGATTGTTTGGCAATGGCAAAGAATATTCTCGAAAATGGCGAAGCCTCATTGCCAAAGCGAAAAATTACAGAAGATGCAATTCCCGAAATTGCATCTGAAATAGAGAAAATAACATTGTCAGATAATCCGCAATTTTTGTCAGCACAAAAAGAGATAGCCAATTGCATTATTGCTTCCTGCAATACAACCGCAGAAGAAGCGCTGCAAATTCAAGCGAAAATATCGGCTAAATTTATGTCCGACCAATTATTTCGCAAAGGGAAAATAGGGGTTGAATATGATAAACTCAATCAAAACTAAAACGCAATGAAAAAATTACAACAATGGCAAATGACTGAACTGAAAGCTGACTTCAAGTTGGTTGAGTCAGAAATACCTTCGCTTAAAGAAGGCGAAGCTTTGATAAAAGTGGCCGGATGCGGCGTATGTCATACCGATCTAAGCTTTTGGCACGACGGAGTGCGAACAAAGAAAGAAATGCCTTTGACCCTAGGGCATGAAATCAGCGGAACTGTCATTGACGGTCCTAACCATTTGAAAGATAAGAATGTTATCATTCCCGCCGTGCTGCCTTGCGGCGACTGCGAACTATGCAATAAAGGCAGGAGCAATATGTGTCAGAATCAATTAATGCCGGGCAATGACTTCCACGGAGGTTTCGCATCGCATATCGTGGTGCCGCACAAATTTTTGTGCCCTGTTCCTGATGCTGTTTTGCAGAAATATAAATTAGAGGAATTGGCTGTAATAGCCGACGCCATTTCAACTCCGTATCAGGTTTTAAAAAAATCAGAATTAGAAAAAGGTGATTTAGCTATATGTATTGGTGTTGGTGGTGTAGGAGTGTATGGTGCTCTGATAGCAAAAATCATGGGTGCAAAAGTGTTGGCTATTGACATCAACGATGAAAAGTTAGAGAAGGCAAAGAACAACGGTATTCATGCCACTCTCAATTCAAAAGGAATGGATACCAAGGAAGTTAAAGCCAAAGTAAAAGAAATTGCGAAAGAATTGGGCGCACCGAAGTATGGCTGGAAAATTTTTGAATTTTCTGGCACAACACCAGGCCAAGAACTAGCGTTCAATCTTTTAGCCTTTACATCAACTCTAAGTATAGTTGGCTTCACAATGAGTAAATTAGAGCTCAGATTAAGCAACCTTATGGCTTTTGATGCGAAAATTATCGGTACTTGGGGTTGCAAGCCCGAACTCTACGCAGAAGTTGTTGATTTGATTTCATCAGGCAAATTGGATATTAAAGATTTCGTACAAATATTTCCTATGAGTAAAATCAATGAAGTATTTCAAAACACTTTAGCACATAAATACACCAAGCGTTCTGTATTAATTCCAGATTTCAATTAAATAAAAAATATTAAACAATAGAAATGGAAGCACTAAAAAATCATAACATAGTAGAAGGGTATCAATACACCGACATTCTTTTTGAAAAAAGACCTTGTTTAAGCACAGATGGAACACATGTTGAAGGTTTATACAATGCTTGGATTATCATCAATAATCCCAAGCAATATAACTCTTATACCACCAAGGCGGTAAAAGAAGTAATTCTTGCCTTTGGCGAAGCATCCAATGACAGAAGCGTGGTTGCAGTCGTATTTACCGGCGCGGAGGACAAAGCATTTTGCACAGGTGGAAATACAAAGGAATATGCAGAATATTATTCCGGCAATCCGCAGGAATATTCGCAATACATGCGTTTATTCAACGATATGGTATCGGCTATTCTGAAATGTGAAAAGCCGGTAATCGCTCGTGTAAACGGGATGAGAATTGGTGGCGGTCAAGAAATTGGGATGGCTTGTGATTTTACGGTAGCAAGTGATTTGGCTCGTTTTGGTCAAGCAGGACCGAAGCACGGAAGTGCCGCTATTGGCGGAGCAACAGACTTTCTGCATTTGTTTGTCGGGGTGGAAAGGGCAATGTATTCGCTCTCTTTGTGTGAGCCATGGACAGCCCATCAAGCTTTGAACTTTGGATTGATTACAGACATTGCACCTGCATTGAAAGTGGATGGAAAATTTATTCCGAATCCATTGGTAAACATTGAAAAATATGCTGATGAATATGGCAGGGTAATTTTTGGAACAATGAAAATAGGCGATGAATTAGCAAAAGGAAAAGAGTTGATGGCAAAAGGTGAAATTGATTTGTCTAAACTAGATGAAGTTGTAAATCAGTTGATTGCCAAACTGTTGCATACTTTTCCGAATTGTTTGAGTAAAACACTTTCAGAGGTTCGTAAGAAAAAATTAGAGCATTGGGACAAAAACAAAGAAAGTAGTCGTGAATGGCTTGCATTGAATATGATGTCAGAAGCGAAGGCAGGATTCAGAGCCTTCAATTACGGACCCAAAAATGATAGAGAAGTGGACTTCATAAAACTTCGTCAGTTGTTGGCAGAAGGACACGAATGGAATGATGATTTGCACCACGCTATTTCTCCACAATTTAAAACAGAAAACGTATAATTATGGAAAAGATTAAACTTAGTTATTCGCATAATAATACGGTTGCCAATATTGTTTTGAATGACGGTAAAGGCAATGTCTTGGACAATATAATGATGTTAGAACTATTGGATTGTTTTGAGGAGTTTAAAAAGAACAAAAACCTAAAATTAATTACTTTTCAGGGCGAAGGCAAACATTTTTCTTTTGGTGCAAGCGTGGAAGAGCATACTAAAGAAAATGCGGGAATGATGTTGAAAACTTTCCATAAAATATTTTTTACATTGATGGATCTCAATATTCCAACAATGGCAAAAATTTCCGGTCAGTGTTTGGGAGGCGGTATGGAATTAGCTGTTTTCTGTCATTTTTTATTTGCCGATAAAACAGCCAAAATGGGACAGCCGGAGATTGTTTTAGGAGTTTTTCCGCCGCCGGCATCCATCATTTTGCCAGAAAAAATTGGTTTGTCGAGAGCAGAAGAACTATTGCTTACAGGCAGAAGCATAAATGCAGAAGAAGCGCTAAGATTTGGCTTGGTTCACAATGTATTCGATGACAAAGAAACGTTAAACAACGGAGCTAACGAATGGATCGAAAAGAATATTCTGCCAAAAAGCGCGTCTACGATTCAATTTGGAGTGAAGGCGGCTCGTACAAAATTTAATGATATTTTATCCAAAAATTTACCAAAATTAGAACAGATCTATACCCACGAGTTGATGGAAACCAAAGATGCCAACGAAGGCATCAGCGCATTTTTGGAGAAAAGACAGCCGGCTTGGGTGAATGAATAATAGCAATTCTGAAAAATGATTATAGATAGCGCAGTTATAAAATTTGCAGGCGATTCCGGCGACGGAATGCAATTGGCAGGTACATTATTTACTGACAATGTTGCACAAATGGGCAATGCCATCGCAACATTCCCCGATTTTCCTTCTGAAATAAGAGCGCCGCAAGGAACATTAGCCGGTGTATCCGGCTTTCAGATCCATTTTGGCGCAACAAACGTGCATAGTCCAGGCGATGCGCCAGATGTATTGGTTGCCATGAATCCTGCCGCATTGAAAGCTAATATTCATAATTTGAAAGCGAATTGCTTAGTATTGGTTGATGGCGATTCATTTGGCAAAAGAGATGTTGAAAAAGCTGGCTTTACAAGCAACCCATTGGAAGATAACTCGCTTAGCGGATACAAGACTGTTGCTGCACCAATAACATCGCTTACGAAAACGGCGGTGGCCGATTTAGGGCTTGACAATAAATCAGCCGACAGATGCAAGAATATGTTTACACTCGGCATGATTCTATGGCTTTTCAATGAACCGCTCGACTATACAGTCAATTTTTTTGAGCAGAAGTTTAAAAAAAATCAGATTATTGGCGAGGCAAATAAAAGAGCATTAAAGGCGGGATATAATTATGCTTTGACAGCCGAAATCATAAAATCGTCATATAAGGTGATGCCGGCGCAAAAAACTCCAGGAACGTATCGGAATATGACGGGAAATCAGGCGGCAGCATGGGGATTCATGGCTGCGGCCGAAAAAGCAGGAAAGCTGCTGTTTCTTGGTTCTTATCCGATTACGCCAGCAACGGACATAATGCAAGAAATTGCTAAGCATAAATGGTCTGGCGCAAGAGTATTTCAAGCGGAAGATGAAATAGCTGGAATTTGTTCTGCCATCGGCGCTGCTTTTGCAGGAAACATCGCTATAACCACCACTTCCGGTCCTGGCATGGCTCTCAAAACTGAAGCTATTGGCTTGGCAGTAATGACAGAAATGCCAATCGTAATTGTGAATGTGCAAAGAGGCGGGCCGAGTACTGGCTTGCCAACCAAAACCGAGCAAAGCGATTTAATGCAGGCAGTATGGGGAAGAAACGGCGAAAGCCCTGTGGCTGTATTGGCTGCAAGCACTCCTTCGGATTGCTTTGA
This sequence comes from Chlorobiota bacterium, assembly GCA_039810485.1. Taxonomy (GTDB): domain Bacteria; phylum Bacteroidota; class Ignavibacteria; order Kapaibacteriales; family UBA961; genus JADZAA01. The sequence continues at coordinate 49,291 of JBDHXA010000005.1, forward strand.
TTTCGCTTATGAAGCTGTCCGTATAGCTGTGGAACACATGACGCCGGTAATACTATTGAGCGAGGGTTATCTTGGCAATGGTGCTGAGCCATGGAAAATAAAGAAATTGGCAGAATTGCAGGAAATTAAGCCTCGAACTATTGAAACTTACGTTCCTGACTGGAAACCGTATAATCGCGAAGCCGATAAACTTGCGCGTTATTGGGTTGCGCCCGGAGTTGCCGGAATGCAGCATCGCATCGGCGGATTGGAAAAAGACGAATTTACAAGTGGCGTATCGCACAACCCCAAAAACCATGAAAATATGGTAAGTATAAGGCAGGAAAAAATTAATAAAATAGCAGATTATATTCCGTTGCAGAAAATAAAAGGAAAAAATGCAAAAAAACTGCTTGTTATCGGCTGGGGAGGGCAATTCGGAATTTTACTTGGTGCCGTAAAAGAATTGCAAAATGAAGGGCTGGATATTGCGCTTGCTCATTTTAATTATATTAATCCTCTGCCAAAAAATACGGCAGAAATATTTGGAAAATTTGAAAAAATTCTCGTTTGTGAATTAAACAAAGGTCAGTTTGCCAATTATTTGCGGGCAGTGTTGCCACAGTTTGCATACGAGCAATATAATAAAGTTCAGGGGTTGCCTTTTACTATAAAAGAATTAAAAGAAAAGTTTACAAAAATACTATCTGAAATATAGAATGGAAACTGTATCATACTCGTACAAACCAAAGGATTATGCGAGTGATCAAGAAGTTAAATGGTGCCCGGGTTGCGGGGATTATGCCATTATTAATGCTGTGCAAAAAGCATTTTCTGAATTAAATTTAAAAAAAGAAGACACAGCGATTATTTCAGGTATAGGATGCTCGTCAAGATTTCCATATTATATGGATACATTCGGTTTCCATACTATTCACGGTAGGCCTGCCGCTGTTGCAACCGGCGTCAAATTGGCAAATCCTCGTTTAGATGTATGGATTGTCAGCGGCGATGGAGATTCTCTCGCAATAGGAGGAAATCATTTTATACATTTGATAAGAAGAAATATAAATGTAAATTTATTGCTGTTTAATAATGAAATATATGGATTAACCAAAGGGCAGCACTCGCCAACAACTAAAAAAGATGTTTTAACAAAATCTGCACCATTTGGAACAATTGAAACCCCGTTTAATGTGGGTGAGCTAACGCTTGGAGCGCAAGGACAATTTTTTGCGCGCGTTCCTGACACCGATGTGAAATTAATGACCAAAGTATTCGTAGAAGCCGAAAAACATAAAGGAACATCCATCGTGGAAGTGCTACAAAATTGCGTGATATTTAATGACAACACTCACGAGTTTATAACGGCCAAAGAAAACCGCTTGGATAATCAAATAATTCTGGAACATGGCAAACCCATGCTTTTCGGAGCAAACAACAGCAAAGGGCTTCGGTTGAACGGACTTGAAATTGAAGTCGTAACAATTGGAGAAAATGGCATTGTTGAAGAAGATTTGCTTGTGCATGACGCTTATGCAAAATCTTCTGCATTGCATAGAATGTTAATACAAATGAAAGCGCCAGAGTTCCCTGTTGCAATGGGCGTTATCAGAAATACTTCTGCACCGGTTTTTGACGAAGATTTTCACGAACAAATAAATCAAGGAAAAAATACGCCAAAAATTCATTCTGTAGATGACATGTTTTTTAGTGGAAATACATTTGAAGTTAAATAAATTGGAACACTACAATGGCTATTAAAATCACTGACGACTGTATCAACTGCGGAGCTTGCGAGCCCGAATGTCCAAACAATGCTATCTATGCAAATGCCGAACCTTGGACAATGGCAGAAGGAACAAATATCACATCCGATTTTACTTTGTTTACTGGTAAAACGATTGATGCTTTTGAAGAACAAGAGCCAATATCTGACGAGTTTTATTACATCGTAACAGATAAGTGCACAGAATGTGTAGGTTTTCACGATGAACCGCAATGTGCTACAGTTTGCCCGGTAGATTGTTGTTTGCCTGATCCTGATCATCAAGAAACAAGAGAAAAATTGGAAGAAAAGCAGCGGCGACTGCATGAATAAAATTATTTTTAAACTGCAATATGAATAATGCTGCTGTTGTAATTTTAGCCGGCGGGCAATCCCAAAGAATGGGATTCCCTAAATTGCTTCTACCATTCAGCTGTAATAATAATTTTATTGAACAAATCGTTTCAATTTACCTGCAAGTTATACGGGAAGATATATTTATTATTTTGAATGAAACAGTGAAAAATAATAATGCGAATTATTTTTCTCAGATGCAAGGTGTAAATATAATACTTAATTCTTCTCCAGAACTCGGCAGAACATTCTCCATTAAATTAGGATTAGAAAGAATAAATGCAAACAAGATATTTATTCAAAATACGGATAATCCATTTGTAACCAAGAAATTATTGTACGCTTTAATTTCTCAGCGGACTGAAAACGGCTATGTGTCACCTTTAATAAACGGCAAAGGTGCGCATCCGATTTTGCTTTGCGGCGAAGCAATTGAAACAGTCAAAAATGCCTCAAATGAACTTAGTTTAAAAGATGTTTTAAGTTCTTGTTATCGTAAGAATATTACAGTGAATAATGCGTTGTTTACTGTAAATATTGACACACCAGAGATATACAAACAATATTTTCCTGATTTGCAATTTCCATTGCAGTATATATAATAATGGAAAATGAAAATTCGCATAATGTGCAAAGAATTAAATCGGCTCTTTGCATCATTGTAGAAACAAAAGGTTCAACGCCTCGCAAAGCGGGAACTAAAATGCGAGTATACGAAAATCGTAAAATTGAAGGGAGCATTGGCGGCGGAGCATTCGAAAAAAAAGTTGTAGAAAACGCCGTTATTCAAATCGAAAAAGGAATTCCCTGTTTGTTTGAGCATCATTTATTGCAAGAGCATGAGATGTGTTGCGGAGGAAGCGTAAAAGTGTATATTGAACCAGAACTGCAAAAAAATCATTTAATCATTTTTGGCGCAGGTCATGTTGGACAGGAATTGGCGAAACAGGCTTTGGGAGCAGAGTTTGAAGTGAGTGTCTATGATGATAGAGAAGAATTCATTCAGCAAATTACAGATGTAAAAATTGATATTCAATGCTTGGATTTTGCTGATGCTTTGAAACAAATTTCATTTAATGAAAACACGTATATAGCTATCCTCACTTACCGACACGATATAGACAGGGCGTTACTTCGATATTGTTTGCGAAAAGATAGAGCCTATCTCGGATTTATTGGTAGCCAACGAAAGATATTAGTTACAAGGAAAATGATGCTACAAGAAGGCATTGCAAGTGAAGAAGAATTGGATAAAGTGGATATGCCGATAGGGTTGAACATTGGTGCTGAAACGCCTTTTGAAATTGCTGTGAGTATCATTGCTAAAATGATAGCAGTAAAAAATAAAGAGCGAGTGAATACGATAAATCAAATTAAAGACATAGAACAATGCATAAAAGAACAGCCATAATCACAGGAGCAGCAAAGGGAATCGGAAAATCCATTGCACAAAGGCTTTCACAAGAAGGCTACTATTGTGTGTTGGTGGATGTGGATGAAGCGAATGGAAAAATGCTCGCTCAGGAATTAGGAAATAATGCTTCTTATTACAAATGTGATATCAGTAATGAAACAGAAGTGAAAGCACTTTTTGCTTCTTTGGAAAGTGTAGATGTTTTGGTCAATAATGCAGGTATCATTCGTGATAATATGATATGGAAAATGTCGGTAGAAGATTTTGATTTGGTTACAGACATTAACCTGAAAGGAACATGGATGATGTGTCGTGAAGCAGCAATAAAAATGAAAGAACAAAAGAGTGGGAGAATTGTAAACATTGCTTCACGTGCTTGGTTAGGAAATCCGGGTCAGTCTAACTATGCGGCTTCAAAAGCCGGTGTGGTAAGCCTTACAAGGGTTTTAGCTTTGGAGTTAGGGAAATATGGTGTTTTGGTCAATGCCATTGCACCCGGTTTGATAGACACTCCTTTGGCACAAGGGTTAGCCAATGAAGTGAGAGAAAAACTCATTCAGGCGCAGCCGACAAAAAGCATGGGGACACCCGAAGATGTGGCGCAGGTTGTCGCTTTTCTTTGTGATGTAAAGACACAATTCATAACAGGCCAAACGATTTATGTGGACGGAGGAAAAAGTATAGGTGCCGGATTATAAAATGAAAAACCATGAGAAAGATAAATTTAAAAATCAACAATAAACCCTTTACGTTTCTGGCAGAAGATTCAGAAATGCTATCTCATGTAATACGTGAGCGTGCAGGGCTTACAGGAACTAAAGTAGGATGCAGTCAAGGTAGTTGCGGTGCGTGTACGGTCATTGCAGATGGTGAACCTGTGCTGAGTTGCATCACGCCTGCATTCCGATTTGATAATGCTGAAATACAAACAGTAGAAGGTCTTGCAGAAAATGGAACTCCTGATTTATTACAGGAATTATTTGTACAAAAAGGTGCTATCCAATGTGGTTTTTGTACTCCCGGAATGGTATTGACTGCTAAAGATTTTGTGGATAAGAACCCCGATGCATCTACGCAAGATATTAAAGAGGCTTTATCAGGAAACCTTTGCCGTTGCACCGGTTACAAGAAAATTATTGAAGCCGTAACAGAATATACCGAACTTAAAAAACAAGGAGTTGAACATTTACCGCCTGTTGAAGAAAACAGTAAAATTATCGGTATTGGCAGACCCTATATTGAAGCAGAAAAGAAGGTATTGGGCAAAGCACTTTATGCAGATGATTTGCAATTTAGAAATCTACTTTACTGCAAATTTTTAAGAAGTACACACGCTCATGCACTCATCGAAAACATTGATATTTCAGAAGCAAAGGCAATGGAAGGTGTAGTTTATGTTGCGATAGGAAATGATTTGCCGGAGAAGTTTGGTGTGTTGCCGGTATCTCATGATGAAACCGCTATGGCTATTGAAAAGACACGCTATTTTGGAGAAATAGTGGCAGCCGTAGCAGCAGAAAGTTTTGAAATTGCCGAAGCTGCTTGCAAGAAAATAAAAGTAAAATACCAACCTCTCAGAACCTATTTCAACATTGAAGATTCAATTCATGATGTGGGAGATAATGCTAAGATTCATGAGCATTGCAAGTTCAACAATAACATTCATAAAAAGGCAGAATTGCGTTTTGGAAATCAAGAAGAAGCTTTTAAAAATTCGGATATTATTTCTGAAATGGAATTTGATGTAGAAGGCGTTTCACATGCTTTTACAGAACCCCATTCAGCAACAGCCTATTGGGACGAAAATGGATTAACGATTCATACGGCTACACAAGTTCCACATTATTTGCATAGAGCCTTAGCCAAAGTAATGCAAGTGCCTTTGAGTAGAGTGCGTGTTATTAAACCCTATGTGGGTGGCGGTTTTGGTGGTAAGAGTGATCCTTTTCCTCACGAAATGATTATTTCTCACATTGCCCGAAAAACAGGCAGACCGGTTCGTTCTACCTTTACAAGAGAAGAAGTTTTTTTGAGTAACCATGGAAGGCATCCTTCTAAGTTCAAAATGAAAATCGGTGCTGACAGCAATGGTATGTTGAAAGTGTTAGATGCTGATGTAGCTATTGATGGCGGTGCTTATGGCAGTTTTGGAGTAGTTACTTCCTACTACAATGGCGTGCTATTGCAAGCTCCTTATGAGATAAAAGATTTTGGTTTTAAAACCTATCGTGTTTATACCAACAAACCTCAATGCGGTGCAATGCGTGGGCATGGTGCGGTGAATACACGCTTTGCAGCCGAGTCGTTGATAGATGATATTGCACATCGCTTGAACATAGACCCTTGCGAGATACGGTTAAAAAATTTCTACAAAGAAAATGTGATTACCATCGGGCATTTCAGAATCACATCCAACGGCAGTAGAATGGCGTTGCAGCAAGTGATGGAGCGTTCCGGTTGGAAAGAAAAAAGAGGAAATCTTCCTGCAGGGCGAGGCATTGGTGTGGGTTGTGGCTTCTTTATAAGCGGCAGTGCATTGCCTATTATTTGGAATGAATATCCGCAAACTGTGGTGCATTTGAAATTGGATTTTGATGGTCGGATTTTGATTTCTTCCGGTGCAAGTGATATTGGTCAAGGAAGCGATACGATGCTGGCAATGGTTGTGGCTGAAACAATGGGAATTGATATGCAAAAAGTGTTTGTGTTGGCTGCCGATACTTTACTCACACCTGTTGATTTGGGAAGCTATTCCAGTCGGGTAACTTTTATGTGTGGCAATGCAGCAAAGCAAGCAGCAGAGAAACTAAGAGCAGAAATTTTAGAAGCTGTCTCCAAGCGAAAAGAAATGGCAATAGAAGAATTATACATCGAAAATAGCCGTGTTCGTTCTAATGATAATAGTGTTAATCTGGAATGGTTAGAAGCGGTTGATATGGCAACGGCTCATCGAGGTGCATTGACGGTAAGTGGCAATTATATTTCACCCAAATTAGGAGGAGATTTCAAAGGCTCTGGAGCGGGTTTAAGTCCTTCCTACAGCTTTGGTGCTTGCATTGCAGAAGTGAATGTAAACAAACAAACCGGACAAGTGGAAGTGCTAAATGTTTGGGGTGCGCATGACTGCGGAAAAGCCCTGAATCCATTGGCAGTGGAAGGACAATTAGAAGGTTCATGGCACATGGGAATAGGGCAGGCATTGAGCGAAGAAATGAAATATTATGATGGACTTCTGCTTAATAATAATTTCTGCGATTATAAAATTCCTACCACTTTAGACACACCCGAAATTGATACTAATATCATTGAGTCAGGCGACCCTGAAGGACCTTATGGAGCAAAAGAATGTGGTGAAGGTGCGCTGCATCCGGTCATTCCGGCTATTGCTAATGCTATCTTTAATGCTTGTGGAGTGAGGATAACAAAATTGCCAATTAAAGCAGATGAAGTGTTAGCACAGATAAAATCTAATATGAAAACACAAATGAATAAGGTTGATTAAAATTAAAATTATGGAAACATTGCAAGCAACATATATCAAAGTGAAGTCGGTAGCAGAAGCTATTGAAAAAATAAATGAGATACCCAATACCATTTTTGTGGCAGGTGGTACCGATGTGTTTGTCAATAAGCAGCAAGGAAATATTGATGCAGACTGTTATCTTGATATTTCCGGAATAGACGAATTGAAAACTGTAACTATTCACTCTGACAGATTAGAAATTGGTGCGACTGTAACTTTAGAAAAGATTTCAAAATCAAAAGATGTAGAAAAATATTTCCCGACATTAATAGAAGCGGCATTGGCAGTAGCAACTCCTGTCATCCGTAAGACTGCAACTATTGGAGGCAATATTTTGTGCGAAAATCGTTGTTTCTATTATAATCAAAGCGACTGGTGGCGTGAGTCTGTTGGGCATTGCCTGAAATGCAACGGAGATATTTGTATCGCATCCGGAGGAAAGAAAAACTGCTTTTCAAAATTAGTAAGTGATACGGCACCCGTTTTAATAGCTTATGGTGCTTCCGTAAATTTAATTAACGCAAGTGGAGAAAGGAAAGTGCCTTTAGAAAGCTTATACACCGGTGATGGCGTGGACTCTGTCAATTTAGATAAAAGGACTTTAGTAAAATCTATCGAGATTCCTTTTAGCGATAAGAAAGTAATTTTTAAAAAACTCAGACCCAGAAAAACATTAGATTTTACTTCATTGACAACAGCAGTTTCCCACAATGCCAATGATAATTTGAGAATTGTTGTTGGTGGTGTTGATCCAAAGCCAATAATTGTTGAAGGCAATTTGAAAGAAATAGCAGTAGATACATTAGTAACAACAGCAGTGAAAAAACCTAAGGCAGTAGAGAATGATTTTTATTCACGCACTTACAGAAAAGAAATGATTAGAGTATTTGTGGAAGAAAGCCTTTTTCTATTAAAAATTAAAAATTAAAAATTAAAAATTACGAATTAAGAATTGGAAATTTTAAAAAAATAAAAACTAATAATTATGAACAAAGTAGTAGAAGTATTAACTCAAGAACACGAAAACATTAAACGAGTAATTGACAATACACACAAGCTTGTTGCAGATATACTTTCAGGAAATGCAGAATTAAATGTAATGCATGAGCGTATTGAATTTTTTAGAAAATATGCAGATGGTTATCATCATCACAAAGAAGAAGAAGTGTTGTTTCCTGAAATGATAAAAAGGAATGAAATACTTGAATTTGGCGTTATCCATGAGATGCTTCAAAACCACGAGGACTTTAGAGAGATGCTGGCAGAGTTAGAAGAATTAGTAAATGACGGAGATGCTGAAGGTGCAAAGAAAAAATTTGAAGCTTATGCAGAAGCCTTATTGGAGCATATTGCTGTAGAAGACGAAGAAGTATTTCAAATAGCTGAAACCATTATGAGCGAAGACGAATTGCTTACTGTTTTATATCGTTTTGAAGACTGCGACAGAGAGTTGGGAATGGATGAAAAAAAGGAGTGGGAGGAAAAGATAGAGTAAAAAAGATCGTTAAATGTTAAAGAAAATAGTATTGCTACAATCTAACCTTATTATCTTGTGATTAATATAACTCATAAAAGCCCAACACTACGTAAAGCAACAGCGCAAGCGATTGTGAAAGTTAGTAAGGAAGAAACTATCCAAGCGATTGTTGAAAAGCGCGTGCCAAAGGGCGATGTTTTTGAAATGGCAAAGACTGCTGGTCTGTTCGCCGTTAAGCGCACCAGCGATATAATTCCCGATTGTCATCCATTGCCAATCGAATTTACTGCTGTACGCTATGAAATCAAAGAATTAGAATTGCATATAGAGATGGAAGTGCACACTATTTACAAAACAGGCGTTGAAGTCGAGGCAATGCATGGCGCTTCTGTTGTAGCTCTCACTATATATGATATGCTCAAACCCATTGACAAAGGCATTGAAATAAACTCCATAAAGCTAATAAAAAAATCAGGCGGAAAATCCGATTTTATCGACAAATTCAGGAAAGATCTGAAAGCTGCAGTAATCGTATGCTCTGATAGTATTTCTGCAGGGCAAAAAGAAGATAAAGCAGGCAGGGCAATTATAGAAAAGCTCAATAGTTGCGATATAGCAGTTTCGGATTATATCGTAATACCGGACGATTTGGATGAAATTAAAAATAGAGTTATATCTCTGGCGCCTCAGAACGATATTATTATCCTTACCGGAGGAACTGGTCTTTCGCCGCGCGATATGACGCCTGAAGCACTGAAACCGCTGTTAGACAGAGAAATACCCGGGGTGATGGAAGCAGCAAGAAATTATGGACAAGAACGAACTCCTTATTCCATGTTGTCAAGAGGAGTTGCAGGGCTGATAGGAAATACTTTAACGCTCGCTTTGCCCGGATCAACAAAAGGCGCACAAGAGTCAATGAATGCTTTATTTCCGGCAATTTTGCATATTTTTAAAGTTATAAACGGGAGACGACACGAATAATCTATTTTCTTAGTTATTGAACCACATTAGTTAAACATAAAAATGATTGCAACGAATTTTGGCGAGAATTACCTTTTATATGAAAATATGGAAATTTGGGAAGTAAAATCATTCCCTGAATTTTTTAAAGCTCATGAAAATTTATTAGAAATATTTGAATCTGAATACGGTTTTCCTTTTGATAAAATTGATGCGCAAAAAAACTTTGACGAACCCGATATTATGATTATTTCAAAATTATTGGATTATTTCGGCGATAAACATTTCTTTGTGTTTTCATATAATGATGCAAATCATAATGAGTTGAAAAAATTACAAGATCAAAAAATAATTAACTTCGGAATGGATATTTATGTTATTCATCCTTCAAGAATTTATGTTTTAGAGATGGATAAGACAAAAGATATGCGCATGTATGACCGCTAATTCAGTGGGGTTGCTATGTCTATGCTAGATATTTTTCAAAAAAAAAATCTACGGTATTATCGCCTTGTCATTTATGCTGTTGTATTGACTTATATTTGGGTGCAGTATAAATTCAGTTCTGACGACTTGACCTACGATAATGGACAAATAAAAATAGTTGGACAGCACGTAAACGGAAAAGATGAAGGAACTTGGACTTGGTTCTATGAAAATGGGAATAAGCGAATGCAAGGAGATTTTCTGCATGGCAAGCGTCAAGGCGTTTGGACTATTTGGGATTCAAACGGCATAAAACTGACGGAGAGCACATATCATAACGATAAATTAAACGGCAAGTTTATTCGCTGGGATGCGCAAGGAAATAAAATCAGCGAAGAAATATATCAAGACGATAAATTAGCCGGTTCGAAAAATTAAGTAAATAAGAACAAAGAACAATTCGATTGTAATATATCTGAAATTGACAAGCATGAATAAATGATGCAATAGGTTGAAATATAAACTATGACACGATAAGCATTAAAGAGCAGCAATTGAACTCTATGACTGAAGAATTCATGTTGTCTACCTATATACACCAGTTATGCGTCACCCTATCCTACCACTCGTATAACCATCCACATTAAAATAATTTGACAAAACCTTCTTAAATGATTTGTCCGATAAAAATTATATCGTAATATTGCATTATTAAAATTAAAGAGATTGTCGGAGCAACTAAAACAGACCATTTTACACATAAATAAAATCAAATCGCTACAATAGCAAAAGCGTTGGGACACCCTACAATGATTGCAATTATTGAGTATTTGATGAAAGTAAATGCTTGTATTTGTGGCTAAATTGTAAACGAACTACCATTAGCACAGCCAACCGTTTCGCAACATTTAAAAGAACTCAAAAACGTGGGACTGATAAAGGGTAACATTGAAGGCAATGCAATTTGTTACTGCATTGATGAAAAAACTTTCAATGTACTGAAAGAATATTTTTCAAAAATCATCTTAACCGTAACCAATCAAAAATGCTTTTAAAAGTTATATACTTTCCATAATCGCAATATTGCAATAAAACAGAATAAATCAAAGAGCACACTCCGAAAAGGTGTTTTATAAAAATTGCAGACGAAAGATTCGCTGTTTTTCAAAAAACATATCTTTTAAGAGCTATAAAAGTCGCTTTTTTGCCGTTTTTCTCTTATAAAATGAGTAAAAACTGTACTTTTTCACCATATTTTCTTTGATTTGAAATATATCCGACTTTTCGGAGTGGGCTCATAAATGATTTTACAAAAACAAACCTTTCATCCAAAGATATGGCATTATGCGAATTTGCCAAGATTCAGACAATACACCCTCAAAAAAATATTGAAATAATTAGTGCATTGAGAAATAATGGATTTAACGACAGAGAAATATTAGATGCTACTTTAGTTGTTTCATATTTCAATTTTGTAAATAGAATTGTTCTAAGTTTGGGTTTAGAAGTTAATATAGATGAAACAAAAGGATATCATTATGAAGCTAGCATTTAAAATAAGTCTTAGTATAAAAATTGCAATTTTAACAGGAATAACTTTTATGCTCCTTTTCGAGTTTTTGATTTCATTTTTTAAAAACAAAAATATTGATGATTTTAAAAGGTATTCTCAATCTCGACTTGTCGAAAATGCTAAATTAATTGCTGCAAATATAGATGGAGATGACCATAGAAAGGCAATTATGATTGATGATTCAGCAAAAATTTACTATACTAAAATTCAAAATATTTTAAATAAAAGTAAAATATCTTTAGGAATTAAAGAAGAAATTGCTTCTATCTTTCTTCATAATGAAAGCACATCTTGCTATGGAGTAATGTCTAATGTAGACACAATTGCAAGGCAAGGATGCTCTTTCAGGGATACAAGTTTAAAATTTGTTTTTAAGGAATCTTTCAAAAAAAATAAGCCAATTTCATCAGACATTTATAGCGATAGAGACGGAACTTGGCTGTCTGGATTTGCGCCTATCATAGATAAAAAAGGGAATGTCGTTGCTGTTTTAGAATTAGATCTATCCTTCAATGAATATAATGATAAATTAAAAGAATTTACAAGTTGGACAATATATTTTAGAATATTTGGAATTATTATATCAATCATTATTGGAATTTTACTCGGATTATTTATTGGTAAACCTTTGTCCAACTTATCAAAGAAAATGAGTTTACTCGCAAATGAAGAAAAAGCAGAAGAATATAAAGTGCCAATACTTAAAAAAATCTTTCCTGATGAAAGTACTTCATTAATACATAGCTTTAATTATATGTCTTCAAAATTGAGTAAATTACTTTTTGAACTACATAAAGCCAATGAGCAGTTAAAAGAATTAGATAAGTCTAAATCAGTTTTTCTTTCTTTAATTTCTCACGAACTACGTACTCCTCTTACCGGTTTAGGTTTTATAGATTTATTGCATCGTGATAACAGTTTTAATCAGGACGATTTTGAATTAATAGAGAATATCAGAGATAGTTATCTAAGGATTAAAGATTTTTCTTTGTCTGCAGAAAATTACATTAAAGCTCTGAATTATAGGGCTATGATTGAAGATAAAACTAATTTATTTTTTGTTATTACGGAAATATTGCAAAACGTCAGATTAAAATACACACGAGAAATAACTCTTCAAGATTTTGTTGAGGATATTGTAATTTATTTTAATGACTTCATTTTTGAAGAGATTTTGACAAAAGTAATTGAAAATGCTATAAAATATTCTGAACAAACAGCAGAGATAGTTGTTAAATTGAAAATAATAGATGACTATTTCATAAAAATATACATAATTGACAAAGGAATCGGTATTAAATTTGAAAATTTGCACAAAATTTTTGAGCCATATTTTGTAAATGATATTGATTCTCATTCTCAGGGTTCAGGAGTAAGTTTAGCAATATGTAAAGCTTACATTAACAAATACGATGGGGATATTTCAGTCCATAGTGATGGTATGAATCAAGGCTCTACTTTTGTTATTAAATTAAAAAGAGTAAATACGGGGAATTAAAAATGGATTTCTTTCAATCAAAAGAACATATAATTACTGAATGGATTGAAAATTATTCCGATTCTCTCTATTCGTGGGCTTTTTATAAAACTTCACATAGGGAAACAGCAGAAGATTTGGTTCAGGAAACTTTTATCTCTGCTTTCCAGGGAATTGATAAATTTGAAAATAAAAGTAATCCAAAAACTTGGCTTTTTTCAATACTTAATAATAAAATCTACGACCATCACCGACAAAAATTTAGAAATCAATTATCAAATAATTACGAAAAAGAATTTAAAACAGAAGAAAATATTTTCAACGATTTTTTTGATGAAAATGATAAATGGATTAGAGAAAAAAGACCTCAAACTTGGGACGAAACACAGAATTTACTTGATGATAATGATTTTTTAAATGTTTTGAATTACTGCATGGAAAATTTACCTGAAACATGGTATTCTTCTATTCAGGCAAAGTATTTAACTGAAAAAGACAGCAAGGAAATCTGTAAGGATTTGGGAATTACTCCGTCTAATTACTGGCAGATATTGCATAGAGCCAAGCTACAATTGAGACAATGTATAGAACAGAATTGGTTCAGGAGATAAAATGAAAAAAATGATGATAAAAATAATGAATTTACTTATGCTTTCTTGTAGAAAAGCAACAGAACTGATTGATAAAAAAATACACTTCAAGTTATCAACAAAAGAAAATTTTCAGTTAGTGCTTCATAAGAGTATGTGTGATGCCTGCACAGCTTACGAAAAGCAAAGCTTAATTATTGACAGAGTTTTGAAACAAGAAAAAGAGATAGATCAGCATATCATAAAACATAAACCCACAGAGCAATTTAAAACAAATCTTATCAATAAATTTAAAAATAAAAAAGGAAAATAATAATGAAAATACTTTTAGTTATCAATGATGCACCCTATGGGAACGAAAAAGCGTATAATGCTCTTCGTCTTGCGATGACCTAGCAAAAGGAACATTCAGAAATAGAAGTAAGAATTTTCTTAATGGCAGATGCAGTATTATGTGCCTTACCAAATAACAATACACCAAATGGTTATTATAATATTGAACGAATGATGAAGAGCGTATTAAGCAAGGGCGGTAAAGTTAAAGCTTGTGGCACTTGTGCTCAAGCTCGTGGTGTTTTCGATTTAGTCTTTATTGAAAGCATAGAAAGAAGTAATATGATTGAATATACGAATTGGGTTGTTGAATCCGAAAAAGTAATAAATTTTTAAAAGAAATTCTTTAAATGATAGATGAGCCCTTCCATTCCGAAGGGCTTTTTTAATTTTATAAAAATATTTTTCAACTCTTTGTCAGGTTTTAAAAATCTCAACGACTATTCCAGAAATAATTGATTTGTATAATTTTTTTTGGAGAATTGAGATGAATAACAAACTAACAAAAACACTCACCGCAGGTGTAATAGCAACTGTTGCAATGACAATGGTTATGTTTATGGCTCCTCTTATGGGATTGCCAAAAATGAATGCGGCAGCAATGTTGTCAATGATGCTCGGAGTTCCTGTAATTGTCGGATGGCTCATGCACTTTATGATTGGGATTATTTTTGCCTTTGGATACTCATTCTTGTTTGCCAAAGTTCTAAGTAAGGTCTCAAATACAATCCTAAAGGGAGTAATTTATGGTTTTGTAGTTTTCGTTTTTGCTCAAATTATGATGCTTGCAATGGGTTTAATACTTCCAATGCCACAAAGTAATGATAATATGGGCTTATTGATGTTAGGTAGTATTATAGGACATATTGTCTTTGGAATAGGAATAACTGAAGTGTTAACTGCAAGAAAATCATTAAGTAACATAAATTTAGCAAATTCTAAATAGGAGAAAAATATGAAAACCACAATAATCATGGCATTAATCATTTTAGCAATTTCTGGATTCGGGCTAACTTCATGCTCAAAAGACAATGCTACTAATCCAACACCACAAGAATTTATTGCAAACGACAGCACTTTTAAAGATTTTATGAGTTGGACTTTAGTAAAAACAATTCAAGGTGTTGACCCATTCTTAGCGGCATCAGGAGCACATGCAGGAAACGATTCGACAGTAGTAAGAAAGGTATATGTTAAAAACAACCAGAACAGAGTAAATGGATTGTTTCCCGTAGGCACTATCCTTGTTAAACACTCAAGTAATCCTGCAGGGACAGTTAATGAATTTACTGGAATGGTAAAGAGAGGTAATAGTTTTAATCCTTCAGGAAATGACTGGGAATGGTTTATGCTAATGCCAGACGGAACGATTGCAACTCAAAATGGTATGAAAACAAGGGGTGCTAACTTAATGAATGGTATGTGTGTCGGTTGCCATAGCGGAAATAAAACTCAAGATTATGTTTTTTCTAAATAATTTATTTATAATTTTTTAAAGGAGAATTTCTATGAAAAAGGTAAAATTTATAATAGCGATATTTGCAATAATGATATTAGTTGCAAAGCCACAATTAACAAAAGCCCAAGAAACAAAAGATTTAAAAGAGCATGTTTGCACAACTGCCTGTAAAAATGGTTGCGTTTATGCACATGGTGAAAAAGGTCATGTCTGCACTGATGCTTGTAAAAAAGCAATGACTAATAAAACAAACTCAACTAATACTTTAAAAGACCATGTATGCACTTCAGCTTGCAAAGACGGAAAATGTGTCTATGCTCATGGCGAAAAGGGGCATGTCTGTACAGAAGAATGTAAAAAGAAGTGATTATTAATAATTCTTTAGTTTAAAGCCCTATCTATTTTGGTAGGGCTTTTTGATTTAATCAGATTCATATTTCAATTGTGCTGATATTTAATTTTCTAAAATTAATAAATAAAGATCTGAAACCTGTTTAAGCTTTCTTAAAGCTATACAAGTATCTGCTTCCGATTCTAATTCTAAATTTGATTTATATCTATTTTCAGAATTTAAAATATGAGCCCCCTCTTAAAAGGGGTTTATTTTATTGAAGGAAGTTAAAATAAAGATAATAAAATTCGCATATATATTC
>JBDHXA010000006.1:0-63166 GCA_039810485.1 Chlorobiota bacterium
TACTTGGATGGAAAACTCCAATTCAAGTATTTACTGATAATTACAAAAGTGTTGCACTTCAGTGTTGAATCCGCCTTCTTAAAAGATATGTTTTTTGAAAAATAGATAATCTTTCGTCTGCAATTTTTATAAAACACCCTTTTCGTAGTGGGCTCGTTTATCAAATTTTAAATCGTGTCAAACTATTCCATATTCATTCAGATGCGGTTTCTTATTGCTTAATAAATTTCTGCACTGATTTTTTGCCGGAAGCATCTGTAATATTCAAAAAGTGAACGCCTTGTGAAATACCGCCAAGGTTAATATAAGAATAACCGTTTTCTATTTGTGTCTCAAACTCGACTGTGCCGAGAGTCGAAAGTATAGAAAGAGTTCCTCTTGATTTTGATTTTACTGTAAGAAATTCTCCAGCTGGATTTGGACTTGCTTCAATGCCACTATTCTGAGCATTATCATTTACAGAAGAAATGCTTTTTGTCTTTGCAATAAAGGTTACTGTGTCAACATTATTTGAGCTTGCAACATCATATATCATTACAGACACTTCACCTTCGCCATAATGAATTATTCCTTTGTCATCTTGCGGCTTTACAGCTAATTTTAAGAATCCCTGCATATAGGCAGGTTTTGACTTGCCTGCAATAGACATAGTACGCGGAACACCAAAGAGATCGACGAAGTTAAAACAAACTCTGTTATCACACATAGAAGGATCCCAACTATCAGGCAAACTGCTTTTGCCAAGCTCCCACTTTGTGTCGAACGTCTCATCTGTAGTATTGTAAAAGTAAATAAAGATTTCAAGATCGTCCATCATTTCATTCCATTCTCCTACTGCTGTCTTTGACGGAGAAATAGTATATCTCTGAGCAAATGCAGAAGGCATATTGACGAGTCCAATCATTGCCACAACTGCTGTAAAAAGTAAGAATTTGGCTTTCATAAAGCACTTTTATAAATAGTGTAACAAATATTTGCGATGATTTTCACTGTTTGTCTATTAAAATACGAAATTACGTCCTTTTCAATAAAAAATTTAATTCATTCTCACATGAGCTTGTATGTATTCATATAATAATCGAAAAACAGAACAAAATCTGATATGCTTTTCAGCGCTTCAACAATGTAAAGCATAAGATATTTCAAATGAAAAAGCCGCTAAATGCGTAAACGTTTAATCTTGTAAAATATGCTTTTAATTTTAACTTGTCAGTCATAATTTATTAAGTTTGCCGCAATTCCTTTACAAGAATTATCCATTGCCGAGCAAAACTTTTGCGTTTTCTTATAAAACATGCTTAACTATCTGATTTTTGGCGCTACTTCTGCAATTTCAATTGAACTTGAGCGACTGCTTGCAAAGCGGAATGCTAATTTCGTTCTTGTCGGGCGCGACCCGCAAAAACTCGCCATAGTTGCCGCCGATATTTCAGTGCGCCAAGGAAAAATTGCCGGCACTATTACTTCGGATTTATCAGAAATTTCAACACATGACGCACTTTTTACTGAAGCAGAGAATATATTTGGAAATATTGATTGTGTCATTATTGCGCATGGCACATTGCCGGACAACCAACGCATAAATCCCGATGCAGATTATGCCATGGCACATTTCACAACAAATGCCAGCAGTGTTATCTCGCTTGGGCTAAGAGCAGCTAATATCATGGAGCGCAATGGGAAAGGGATGATTGTCGTCATAGGTTCAGTTGCAGGCGAACGAGGCAGACAGTCAAATTATCTCTATGGAGGAGCAAAAGGAGCAGTAAACACTTTTTTTCAGGGATTGCGCAATCGAATGTATCACAAGGGCATACATGTGCTGACCGTCAAGCCGGGTTTTGTAGATACGCCAATGACTGCGCAAATGCCTAAAAACTTTTTATTTGCATCACCATCGAAGGTTGCCAAAGATATTCTACGCGCCATGGACAAAAATACCGATGTATTATATACTCCTTGGTTTTGGCGTTGGATTATGATAATTATCCGTCTTGTGCCAGAACGAATATTTAAAAAACTTCATCTCTAACCATGCCAGAAGCCAGCATAATTTCCGCTGAAAATCTTAAAAAGCGCTACAAGCAGCGAACCGTAGTTCATAATGTTTCTCTTTTTGTAAAACAAGGTGAAGTTGTCGGGTTGCTGGGTCCGAATGGCGCCGGCAAAACTACGTCGTTCTATATGATTGTCGGCATGGTAAAGCCGACAGAAGGACGAGTAAAGCTTGACGAGACTGACATTACCGGAAAAGCTATGTATCGCAGAGCGCGGCTTGGTTTGAGCTATCTGCCTCAAGAGCCGTCTATTTTTCGCAAACTTTCCGTAGAAAATAATATCAAAGCAATTCTGCAGCTCCAAAAACTAAAGCGTAGCGAACGTAAAGAGCGGCTCGAACAATTGCTCGAAGATTTCCGCATCACTCATATTCGCAAAAGCATGGGCTATATGCTGTCGGGCGGCGAGCGCCGACGATGTGAAATTGCAAGATCGCTAGCGGCTAATCCAAAATTTATTCTTCTCGACGAGCCGTTTGCCGGCATAGATCCTATTACCGTCGAAGAAATCATGCTACTTGTGCGAAAGCTTAAAAGCCGCGGCCTCGGCGTGCTTATTACAGACCATAATGTGCATGAAACGCTTTCAATCACTGATCGCGCCTATATTTTAATTGACGGCAATATATTCTGCTCCGGCACTGCTGAAGAAATTGCAAATAATGCGGAAGTGCGTAAAAGCTATCTCGGCGAAACATTTAAATTGGAGAGATATGAATAGATAAACAATTGATAGAACAACAGCAAAACTTCTCAAATCTCTTTTCTTCGCTCTCCCGTCCGATGGTTGTAAATTGTCCGCAAAATCTCTTTGCTTATTCTAAATTTAAGGTGCGCTTTATATTTTTGCCAAAGCGGCACTGCTATAATTCAATTCTTGCTGCATTATTCTTTTTCTTGCGCTTATTCTCCATTTTATCATGAAAGCTATACAACGTCTTCATATTGCGAAATTAGCGGCTCTTGCTGTATTTTTATTGGCAATTCTTACACCATCCAGCTTAGTGGCGCAAAATTCAATTCCGCCGGAAGCGCTGAAACTTCTTGACTCTTCGATGACGTTGCTTGATATGAAACGCTGCGATTTATCAATGCCATGGGGAATTTCTGCAGCTGACAGATTAATAATGCCGCAAGTGTCGCAGATGTTTACCACACCACTGACAGCTTTCGACCGCACAAAATTCTACGCAGAAAAGCTTAAATCGTTAGACGGAACCAACATTGACAATTTTTCTCATGAATTGCTGCCGTCGCTTGGACTTGGAAATTTTACGCCCGGATATTATGAGTCAGTTTTAAATGCCCGCCAATTCGACGAAGTGTTGAGTGCAAAGTCAGATTCTCTTGCAGGTTTTGTAGGCTCAGTTACATTGCAGCGATTTGCAGCTCCGCTATTGCCTGCGCTCAATGCAATTAACAAATCCCGCACGAAAATGCTTCAAGAAGAAATTTTAGTGAAATTATGCGATTCGCTCCTGATGATGAGCAGCGATGACGAAAAAGCAAATCTCTATGAACTCAAAGAAGGCGAAGAACGAGCATTGAAGCAGGCAAAAGAGTTCTATGTTGCCGCTGCTCTAATTGATGCAGATCGCTTATATTCGGCTGGCATGTCGCTTTATCGCACGTATCTCAACCTAATAGAGCCTGGCAAAGACGCGCTTTCATTGATGCGCGACAGTATACACACCGTAATTATTCAAACGAAATATGGCAAAATTGCTCTTGGAGGCAATGGCGATGATGTCTATGACGGCGATTATATTCTCATTCTCGATATCGGCGGCAACGATCGATATAATTTACCGAAATACGATAAATATTCTGCAATAGCGCATCCGCTTCGTGTTATCATTGACTTAGGCGGAAACGACATGTATTCTGGAGGCAATTTCTCGCTTGGAGGTGCTGTTTTTGGCGTTTCTTTGCTTTTCGACACAGCAGGCGACGATATTTACTCGGCAGAGAACTTCTCGCTTGGTAGCGGGTTATTTGGTGTTGGTATATTGCATGATTTTAGTGGAAACGACCGTTATATCGGAAAACTATGCACACAGGGCTCTGCCGCTTTTGGCATAGGACTTTTGATTGACAACGCAGGAAACGACTCCTATACAGCCGAAGCACAATCTCAAGGTTTCGGCTCTGTTCGCGGTTTCGGCGCTATTGCCGACCACTCCGGCAATGATATTTACACCGCTTGTTCGCCATTCCAAGATTTTTTGCGGTATGACGCGCACTACGTTTCTTTTACGCAAGGGGCTTCGCTTGGCTATCGTCCGATAGCAGCCGGAGGCATTGGCATTTTGGCGGACTTTCTGGGGAACGACACATATATCTCAGACATATATGGACAGGGAACAGCGTATTGGCTTGGATTGGGTGCTCTTTACGATGAGTCAGGCGATGATCGCTATCAGGCATACCAATATGCGCAAGGAGCAGGGGTGCATTTTGGTTTTGGAATACTTTGGGATGTAAAAGGCGAGGATGTGTATGTTTCGCATGGCGTTTCGCAGGGATGCGGACACGACGTTGCAATGGGCGTTTTGCTCGATGAAGAAGGCAATGACATGTATAATGCAGACGGATTATCTCTTGGCGGAGGCAATGCCAATGCTATTTCACTGTTTCTTGATCTGCGCGGCAACGATTGCTATATTGCCCGTAATGCTACCAATACTATGGGATTTTCCGATTTCAGACGAAATTACGGCATGATCGGCATTTTTGCCGACGGCGGAGGACGCGACCAATACGGCGAATTTACGCGCAATAACAGCAATTCGTGGAAATCTACTTTTGGACTGTTTCTCGATGCTGAATTGAATCCTGCTATCGAACATCCCTCGACCGAACCGGCTCTCACTCCTCCCGACGATCAAAAAGAACCGTTGCGCTCCACTCTTGACAGTTTATTTATTCAAGCATCTGCCGCTCCGCAAAAATTTCAATACAATGTAGAGCCGGCTCGCAATGCCATTATAGAACAAGGATCTGCAACACTGCCATTCTTAAAGGCAAAGTTCTCCTCCGATTCGCCTCGCGAACGTCTCGCACTCGAAGTAATTCTGCCAAAGCTATGGAGCAAGGATTCAGCAGCAGTTGAAGCCGCAATACTCGACTCGCTTGCTTCGAACGATATTGCAACTTTTGGAATTTGCGCTCTTACTGCCGGACATAAGAAATGCGCTGCCGCGATACCGCTGTTCATAAGCCGTCTGCAATCAGACGACTGGCGCATTGCAGCAATTGCGGCACAGCAATTAGGCGAAATAGGCGATAAGACAGCCGTTGCAGCGCTGCAGCCGCATCTCGCAGGCTACGAGCCAATGGTTCGCGCACGATCCGCTTTTTCGCTTGGACAAATTCTTCCTGACTCAGCTATAACTTTGCTCAAGCCGGCTGTTTACGATTCCCTACAACTTGTTCGCAATAGCGCCGTTCAAGGTTTGTTGCGACACAGCACATTGCCTTTCACAATTTTACGCGATATATTTTCCGAACATTTCACGCCCGAAGCTCGACGGCGGCTTGTGGTATTGCTTGCAAAAGCCGATACTGCCGACACTGCCTCTATCAATGTTTTGGCGCTTTTAATAACGCGGCAGTCAAAAACGTTGCGAGAGTATATTTATCGCTCTGCTCTCAATAAAACTATGAGTTTGCCTCCACAGCTTTCGTCGCTGCTCTACAATATCGAAGTAGAAAAAGACGCTCGATTGGCAGCTCTTTTGGCAGGCAATGAACCGCCTCAAAAAACAGAACTGTCAAATAAAAAAACAACTAAAATGAAGAAAGACAAATAAGTTTTGAAAACATCGAATCTGCATGCAGACAATTAAAAAAGTATTGCATTCAAAACATAGAATCCATCTGTTTTATAAACTTAGCTTGACGGCATAAGGATAGGGAGCTTTTCGATTATAATTTTACAGAGATTTTGCGGCAGCATCTCTCGGTGCTTTATTTCCGATTAACAAAACAAAAATAAAACCGTACTTCAAACCACAGCACCTCGCTTCTTGGCCGCTATCGGCCGAATGCTGAATAATAGCCAACAAACCAAAGTTAAAAAGCAGCGTTTTCTGCCTTCAACGTTAAGATTTCATTTAAATATCAGCCATTTGCGCCGGCGCTTTCAGCAAATTGCATTATGGCATAATCCTTGACATATCCCACGTATCTGCCAATGCGAAGGGAAGCGCACGGCAGTATTTTTTAATACAAATGGGGGCAAAATAACAATGGATTTTCATGTTCAACAGGCCTTGTCGGCCTACAAACAACCAAGCGGACAAATGCAAGGGATTGCTAATAATAATGCCGGTTTTGCTGCTGAAATAGCTGAATCACTTGCAGGCAGCAGCGAGCCGCTCTACCAAAGCGAAGAGCGCATCGAACAAACACTGCGCCTCGATATTCTGGGCAATGTGCCTTCAGACCTCTACAATGCCGTAACCGAAGCACTGCTTTACGTCTATCGCGCTAATCAAAAAGCACAAGAATTACTCAAACACGCGGAACATATTTATGCTCAAAGAACTCTACACGGCGGCGCTGGGAATGATTCCTCAGCAGACGCGGCTCGAAGTATTGGCCAATAACATAGCCAATGCAAATACGGTGGGATTTAAGCGCGAAGCAGCTTTTGAGCGCTCGCTTATCGAAGCGCGAGAAAATCTGAATGGAGTGCGAGGCGATGCCGAAACCGAAGATACTCCCACGTATTCTTATACGGACTATTCTGCCGGAGCAATAGAGCGGACAGGCAATGGTTTCGATCTTGCCTTAGGACAAAGCAATCAATATTTCGTTGTTTCCGACGAGCAAGGCAATGAATATTTCACACGTGCCGGTCATTTTACTTTGCAACAGAATGGTGCTATCGGCACTCCCGACGGATTGACGCTCATGGGCGACAGCGGTCCGATTACGCTCTTCGACGCCGAACACAATGAACAATTGCCCAATAACAACAAAGACGTGGTTCTTCGTGTGGAAACCAATGGCGAAGTGTTTGCAAATGAACAGCCAGTAGGAAAACTGCACATTGTTACGATTGACAATCCGCAAACTCTCCAACGTCATACCGGAGCGCAATTTGCCGCATCGGACGATACGATGGTGTCGCCTGTCAATCAGCAGGATATTGCTGTAAAGCAAGGTTATGTAGAAAATTCTAATGTGAATATCATTTCCGAAATGGTTGAAATGATACAATTGCAACGCCTTTTTGAAGTTGGACAAAAAGTAATTTCGACGAATGATGGAACTTTGGATAGAAGCATTGATTTGTCAAGATTCTCCTAATGCTTGGCATACTCTGCGTCAGCTGTCTGCTACTCCATCAGAAGATTAAATAAAATTCGATTTTTTAGAAACAAATACTTTTTCATCAAACAATAGAATTTTATCGGCATGGATAAAACATTGCGAACAGCGGCAACCGGATTGTCTTCACAGCAGCGATTTGTAGAAATTATTGCAAACAATCTGGCAAATGTAAACACGACGGGCTATAAAAAAGTACGTCCCGAGTTTCAAGATTTGCTCTATGAAACAGTAAGAGCAGCAGGAAATACTCAGCAAATCGGAGTGGAAGCGCTCAATGAAATTCAAATCGGCTCTGGCGCCGAGCTGACTGCCACTACCAAGCAGTTCTCGCAAGGCGATTTGCAGAACACGAATAATCCGCTTGACCTTGCGGTAAAAGGCGAAGGATTTTTCATTCTTCGCCGTCCTGATAATACGTTTGCCTATACTCGCGACGGTTCGTTTCAGCGCGACCGCAACGGCGAAATTGTTACGTCGCAGGGCTATATTCTCGAGCCGGGAATTACTATTCCCGACAATGCTACCGAGGTTCGCATTTCGCGTAATGGCGCGATAAGCGTTATGACCGATGCCGGAACCGACGAGCAAACTCTTGGACAAATCGAGCTTGCACGCTTTGTCAATCCAGCAGGTCTGCACTCTGCCGGCGACAATATATTTCTCGAAAGCGTTGCTTCAGGGCGCGCATTTTTCGAGCAGCCGGGCATGAATAATACCGGTGAGGTAATTCAGGCGCAATTGGAAGCGTCGAACGTTGATCTTGTAACTGAAATGGTGAATATGATTGTGGCGCAGCGCGCCTATGAATTAAACTCTAAATCGGTGAAAACAGCCGATGATATTTTAGGAATTGCAACCAATTTAAAACGCTAAACGATGACATTTCATAAAAATTTAGCCATCGGAAGACAGGCGGTAAATGTTAAATCCAGCCCGTTTGAAAAGATTTTACGTCTTTTAGCTGTTGTTTTTGTTTTGTTGCTTTTGGCTGCTCTTGCCCTTCGCGCTCAAAGTATTTTTTCGGGCGAATTGCTTCGCAAAGCATCAATTAATTATGTTTCTGAGAAAACTGATTCCAATGCTGAAATTGCAATTCTCGGCTCAGTTGGCGATGAAAAATTTGCTGAAAGCGGCGTAACTGCGCGTTGCTCCGGCGAAACATTCCGCGGGCAAAGCAATGTGGCTCTCGAATTTTTGTTAAATGGAAAAATTATTCGCCGCAAGAGTGTGCCTCTTTATGTGAAAATTTACAGAGAAGTGGCTGTTGCAACAGAGCATATTCAATCAGGCACGGCACTTAGCACAGATAAATATGCAATTCGCAAGCAGGATGTTTCTGCATTTTCTGATGAAGAAATTCCTGCAGTTGAAGAATTGCAAAACGCTATCATGCGCCGATCTATCAGCAAAGGAGGCGTAATTACTCGCTCTTCTCTGCTCGCCTCTGGAAGTGTTCGCAAAGGAGAAACTGTTACTTTGCGCGTGCTGTCCGGAGCGATTGTTCTGACTGCTCCTGCAATAGCGTTGAACGATGCCGCGCCGGGAGAAACTGTTCGTATTTCGCGTAATGGAGCCACAAGCATTTTGACCGGAACACTTGCCGATGATTCGGTTGTGGAAATAACTATGAAAAAATAAAGCGATGCTGCCATGACAAACTTCATCCATATTCGACATCTTGCTTCTGCAATCGGAATAATTGCAACGATTTTTACGACAATGCCGCTGTCCGCCCAATTTAATCAAAGCAGCTCGCGGTCTTTATTTTCCGATGTGCGCGCTTATCGCGAGGGCGACGCTGTTACAATAGTTATCACAGAAGAAACAAGCGCCGATAATTCAGCCACAACGGCGCAAAGCTCTAAAACAGATTTAAGTTTATCGGCAGGCGGCTCTTCGGGCAGCACATCTGTAGATGCAAAGGGCAGCATCGGCACAGGAAACGAATTTAATGGCCGCGGACAAACAACACGAAACGAGCGTTTCCGTGCGCGGCTTAGCGCCCGTGTAATTGGCGTAGAGAAAAATGGGAACCTAAAAATCGAAGGGAAGCGTGTTTTTCAGCTAAATGGTGAAAATCAGTCAATTACCCTAACTGGCTTCGTTCGTCCTGTCGACATACAAGCCGACAATTCGATCACTTCATCATCAATCATGGATTTAGTCATTGTTTATGAAGGTGATGGCACTATCACCAAATCACAGTCGCCGGGCATTCTCACTAAGTTTTTACGCTGGCTTTTCTGATTTAAGGAATTGTTTATGAACTGTTCATCCAGATATCTTTTATTTGTATTGGCTGTTTTTGCAGTTGTTATGCCTGCATATTCTTCGAGAATCAAAGATATTGCGACAATCGAAGGCGTAAGCGGAACGCAGGTTGTCGGCTACGGTATTGTAACAGGACTTGCAAATACGGGAGATACGCAGCAATCGCGTTTTACTATTCAGTCGGTTGCAAACATGCTAAAGCGTTTTGGCATCACCGTGCCACAACAAACAAGCAGCATTCGCACAAGAAATGTTGCGGCAGTCATGATTACAGCTCTTGTTCCTCCTTTTTCTCGTAAAGGCGGGAAAGTTGATGTGCAGGTTTCGAGCATAGGCGACGCCCGCTCATTGCAAGGCGGCATTTTGATTATGACGCCTCTTTCCACTTCCGATGGTAGCGTTATTGCAATGGCACAAGGCGGAATATCTGTTGGCGGATATGACTTTCAAGCAGACGGCTCGCGAGCAGGCAGAAATTTTGTCGCTTCTGGGCGCGTGCCGGGCGGTGCCATTTTAGAGCAGGAAATCAAAAATGAATTCATACAAAATCAACTGCTGAGAATTGTGCTTCGCGACCCCGACTTCACTTCCTGCAGCCGCATGGCCGAGAGCATTAACCGCGTTCAATCATTGGGGAATGCTGCAACTGCTCTTGATGCTTCGACGGTAGAGGTGAAATTGCCTGCCGGTCAAACTCCGGGACAAATTACCGGCATGATTTCTCAAATAGAAAATCTGCAAATTACATCAGAACCGGCGGCGCGTGTTGTAATCAACGAGCGTACCGGAACCGTTGTTGTCGGAGGAGCCGTTCAGCTGCTTCCAGCAGTTGTGGCGCATGGCGGGCTTGAAGTGCAAATTCAGCGCGTAACTACACAAGCACCCCAAGCGCCATTTACAATAGCTCCGCCGAAACCGGTGCAAAATTCAACGATATCTACCGAACAAGAAAAAAATCCTCCTGTTTTATTGCCGGCAACTGCCACCGTGCAAGATATGGCTGCTGCTCTCACGCTCTTGAAAGTTACGCCTCGAGATCTGATTGCTATTTTTCAGGCATTAAAAGAATCTGGGTCTTTGCAAGGGGAATTGATTATTCAATAGAAAATTCCTAAAAAATCATGATCAATATCACACCCGACATATCGCTTTCTTCGCTTTCTGCAAACCGCGCCGAATTGCTATCGAGAAAAACAGCCGATTCATCTGCAAAAGAATTGACGCCCGAACAACGCAGCGAGTACGCAAAAGCGGCTCGAGGATTTGAGGCAATGTTTGTGGAAATGATGCGCAAACAAATGAAAGACGCAATGATTGGAGACGAAGACGATAAGGAAAAAGAGGACAGCATGTCATTTGGAGCCGATACATTGGAAGGTTATGCAGACATGCAATTCTCTGATTATGTGGCGCATAGCGGTCAAGGGATTGGAATAGCTCGTGAAATATATAAAAAATTAACCGGTGGAGAAGAGCTTGCAACTATTTCTCAATTTGCCGCCTCAAAGCTCGACGCCGCTCATCCGCAGGCAACAGCAGCCAATGCCTCGGCAAACAGAGAAGCATCACAAAATTCTAAGCCAGAGTTAATTAAAGCAATTCAACAACCGATAAATATGCCTTTGACAGAAATGAGGCAAAATGAGGCAATAAATGATCGTTTGCAACGATTGGAACCAATTATCAGTGCAGCGGCCGATCGCCATAATGTGCCGCCAGAGCTTATTCGCGCAGTGGTTCGCGCGGAATCTGCCGGCAAACATGATGCAGTTTCGCCGGTAGGAGCAAAAGGATTAATGCAGCTTATGGATGGAACGGCAGCCGGACTTGGTGTTCAAAATCCTTTCGATCCGAAGCAGAATATTGAAGGCGGAGCAAAGTATTTGCGCTCAATGCTCGATATGTTTGACGGAAATATGGATCTGGCGCTTGCCGCTTATAATGCTGGCCCGGGCAACGTTAGGAAACACGGCGGCATTCCTCCGTTTGCTGAAACACGACAATATGTCAATCGCGTGAAGCACTATATGAAGCAAGAGCTGTTATAAGCAAAGAAATGATTGGTTTGCTGGCATAATTGATTTGCAACCGTTAGATTTACCGCATATTATTAACTTCATTAATTTGTCATCGTCAATATAATGCAACCTCTCATAAATCTATTAGAAGAAGAAACTGCTCTGTTGCAGTCATTAATAGGCGCTGCAATGCGGCAGCAGCAAGCATTGATACGATTGCGCGCGCCAGAACTTGAAGATGCAAATGCCGAACAAGAAAGAATTTTGGGGCAAATACGCCTTGCCGAAAGAAGGCGCACTCGGCTAATTGACGAAGAGTTTCCCGAAAATGAGAGTGCTGCTGCTTCTCTCAGCGATATTATCTCGAAAGCAGAGGAAGGAAAACGCGACTCTTTGGTTGAATTGCAGGAAAAATTGCGCGGACTTGCTCAGCAACTGCAAGAAATAAACGCTATTAACCGCGTTCTGACTCATCGCGCAAGAACAAGTGTTCGGGAAGTAATGAGCTTCATCGAAGATAATAATGTTCAAGTGTGCAATGTGCGTGTATAGCATAACAAATGTAAATCAGAAAAAAGAACCGCAAAGGGAGAAGAGAATATGAGCCAATTTGCCGGTTTAGAAATTGGAAAACGCGCCATTTTAGCGCAGCGCCTGGGCTTGGATGCTACGAGCAATAATATAGCCAATGTTAACACGCCGGGATATGCGCGGCAGCAAGTCGTTTTTACAGAAACCGATCCGCGAGCGCTCATCGGCAAAGGTTTTATCGGCACAGGCGTAGTCGTCAGTCAAATCCGCAGTTTTCGCGAGGAATATTTCGACCGTGAAATTCGAAGCAATATATCTCGCAATGCAGGTTTTACCCTTGACGACAGAACACTGCAACGCATTGAAACACTTTTGCATGAACCGAATAATGAAGGAATTGGAAATTCCCTGCAGAAATTTTTCAACGCTTTTCAAGATGTTTCATTGATGCCGGAAGATATTGGGCGGCGGCAGCTTGCGCTTGAGGCAGCCCAATCGTTATCTCAAGATTTTCGCACAACCGCCGCTGCTATGCAGGATTTGCGCAAGCAAACTTCGGAAAGTTTAGCAACTAGCGTTGGCGAAGCGAATCGCCTATTGTCTGATATTGCTGAATTAAACAAGCAAATTACCACCTCGAAAGCACAATCTCTCGACAGCTGGACAACTCTGGTAAATCAACGCTCTCAGAAATTGGAAGAATTGGCAAAATACGGCGGCTCTTTGTATGTTTCTATAGACAATAACGGACATGCCAATGTTTCTATGGCCGGCAGCACCGTAGTTGTTGGTACAACGGCAAATATTCTTAAACTCAATGAAACAATTGACGCCGGAGGCGAGCGCACATCTACAATAGACATAGTTAATCAGCAGGGAGCAACTTTAGTTACCATCAAGCCCGACAGCGGAGAGTTTGCCTCGGCACTTAAACATTTGAATGTTACGCTCGACGACAAAGACAGCAGCGGCGGCTTTTCAATAGCCAAAGATCTGAATACTCTTGCATCCGCAGTCATCAATAAGGTAAACTCAATAAGTGTAACAGGTTATGGATTAGACGATGCAATTGCCCCAGTTCGCAACATATTTTCTGGAACCGATGCTAATTCGATTGATATCGATCCGTCTGTTGCCGCTCAGCCGAGAAACATTCCTTTATCTTCCGGCGCGGGACTGCCGGGCGACAATACAATATCGCGGCAAATTGCAGGATTAGCCGGCGACTCTTCTTTTTTGAGCAGCCAAACGCCTGCAGTATATTATGCTAATTTTATCAATCGCATTGCCACAGCCGGCGCCGATGCCTCTACAGGCATAAAAGTTACGAATACCGTTGGAGATCAGCTAAATGCGCAACGTGAATCTGTAATAGGAGTTAATCTCGACGAGGAAGCTGTTAATCTTATCAAATACCAACGGGCATTTGAAGCGGCAGCGCGCGTGGTCAATGCCACCAACGAAGTATTGCAGACACTTATTTCTCTCGGACAATAGAAAGAAACATTATGCGCATCACTACGAATTCACAAGCAACCACATATCAACGCAACCTTTTTGATTTGCAAGAGCGAGTTGATGCTGAAAATACTCGCGTAAGCACGGGTAAAAGTTATCAGCGATTGTCAGACGCGCCGAAAGCTGTTGTTGACGTACAGCGGCTTACAACTATAATCAATACCAATTCTCTTTACAGCAACAGCTTGGCAGAGACTCGCGAAGAGCTTTCCAATACTGAAAGCGCACTCCAAAACTTTGCCGATAATATTAGCGAGGTGCGAAGAATGGCTCTTGAGTCGCAAACTACGGCAAACAGCGACAAACTGCCAGTTCTCGGTAAGCAAGTTTATCAAATGTTGCAAGATTTGATCAATCAAGCGAATGCAAATTACGGAGGCAAATATCTTTTTGCAGGAACAAAAACTACCGATGCATCAATTACGCCGACACCGCCGGCAGTTACATCTCGTCCGTTTGAATTGGTACAGAATGCGCCTGATTCAGCAAATCCATCAGGGCTTTCAGTTGTATTTCAGGGAAACAATCAAGATCGTATCATAAATCGCTCGCTGACAGACGCAGAGCGAGTAAATGTTCACGCTGCCGACGCTTTCGGCGGTTCTGGGTCTGAAATATTTAGCAAAGTAATCGAACTCTATAATACGCTTACATTCCGTGCAGACGGCGCTACACGCACTTCGGCAGATCCGCTCACATCCGATGAATCTTCTAAGATTCAAGATTTAGCACGACAATTCAGCGATGGCATGAATGTCATTAACAATGAAATAGGAAAAATTGGATATCGTCAATCCCGCTTCGAAGCAATTGTGCAACAACTCGGCGAGGAAAATACGCGGCTAAAAGAAATTCGTTCGCAACAAGAAGATACAAATATGCCGGAATCTTTGCTCAATCTTAAACGAGAACAGAATGCTCTTGATTATACTCTTAAAATTGGATCGCAGCTTTTTACTCAATCTTTGTTCGATTTCCTTCGATAAGCAATCTAAGCATTCACAAATTTAGTGATGCAGCTTTGCGAACAATATCGTTTTGGCTGTCGTTTGGCAATGTTTTTTTAAGTAGTTCTTGAGATTCATCACGGCTTGCCACAATGCCGGCGCCATAGACGGGCGAAGCCAACACCACAGAGTCGTCCGCAAAAAGCGAGAGATCGGCAAATACCCTATTCACACGGCTAAGACCGGCAAATTCAGCATTATCAACAATTTGTTGCGCAAAAGGTTTTAGCGCGTCAATCATTGTCAAATACTGAACAGCCGACACTATTTCTTCCGGCTTAAATTCTGTATTTGAAGCAATATCTAGCAATTCGCCAACCATAGCGCCACAATTCTGAGAATAAAAATTCACAATATAGTCGTAAATCTTGCCTGTTAGCGTTATTTTTCTGCCGCCCGGAACAGCCATTTCGCGCTGAACTTGGTCAGAGTTTTTCAACATACCAAAACGTAGCTTGCGATGATTTTCGGCAGAGTCGGCTGTAAATTTTGGCGCAGATTTGACAAATAGATCCCAGCGAAACATAGTATTGCGCACAAAGTCCTTATGTGTTTCAAATATCGTCCGATTTGGCGCGGTCTTCATTACCCGCTGCACAGATTCTGGCAGGCATATTTCACCGTAATTCAAATACAACGGCAATTGCCCGCAGAAATTCAGCCCTAATTCATACATTCTCTCAGATACTTCCCGGCAATAAAGAGGCCTCCAAAATTCTGTAAAAAACTCGTGAGCAATATAGCGAATATCATGTTGCTCTAGCAGATCAAGCATCTGGTGTGCCGTTGGGTTCTGTCGAAAAAATGCGCCTTCAGATTCAGCAAGGAAACGCAGGTATCTCATGCCCTCGCGGGCAGTTTCCAGGGCATTATCTGAAGAGCCAGACGCATATTCACGCATAAAATCACGAATCGGTGCCAAAGGCGCCCAGCCGGGAAGCGCGTTGTATGTGATTAGAACCATGCCGCCTGGCTTTAACTTCCAGCGGAGAAAATCGTGCAAATCTGACTTCACTTCTTGGCTTATCCATGAATAAACTCCATGAATAATGACAATATCCATATCAGGCATGTCATATTTATGCAATGCGTCGAATGCCTCGTTTATTAATGTGCAGTTTTCAACATCCGCTTTTTTGCGAATTTCTTCACCGCGCCGTATATGCTCAGAATTAAAATCCACTCCCCAGCAATGTGATTGTGGATTTGAGGCAGCTAAAACCAAGGTTGACATTCCAGAGCCGCAGCCCAAATCACACAAACTAAAACCATCTGAAAAGTTAGGACAAGCAAAACCATGAAGCGTTGCGATAAAGCGAAGCAGCCATGGGTTAAACTCGCCATAATAACGTTCTACATATTCTATTGAGCGTAAATATCCATCTTCACAATTTTTACTCATGTATTTTTGCTACAAAAATAAGCGACATACAATAACTATTCGTCTATATTTCTGAATTCTTGATAAATTACAAAAATCTTCACAGAATACAACTGCAAATTGTTGCAAATACAATAATCTCTATAAAACAAAATATCTAAAATAAGTGCAACACTATACATCACAATTTATAATTTTTATTCGCAATAAACTCAATAATAGCCGACAAAGAATATTTTATTATTTGAACCAACTCGAACCAACTCAATAATAAATTCGTAATAATTGTTTGTTTAAAGCTTTACAATTTAATTATTCACACATAGATATGAACTCTCCCTACGACGCGTCTTCAAAACCAGCTTCAACCGAAGAGCGCCTGCACCAATTAAATAGGTTTTACGGCCTTATCACACGCATCAATCAAGCAATCATACATATCCACAAGCGTGAAGAATTGCTCCGCGAAATATGTGCGATTGTTGTTGAACACGGTGAGTTTAGAATGGCTTGGATAGGATTGCTCAATGAAAAGGCAAAACAAATTGAACCTATTGCTCACGCCGGGGTTGAGGATGGTTATCTTAACGATATTAGCATCGCTCTTTCTGCTGAAATTCCCGGCGGTTATGACCCACGCGCAGAAGCGTTTCAACGTGGAAAATATTTCGTAAGTAATGATATTGCGCATGATGATGCCAATCTCGAATGGCGAGAAAGGGCTTTGGATCGCGAATACAACTCCTCTATTGCTTTGCCTCTGGCTGTTTTTGGATCAATTGCTGGATCGTTCAGCATTTATTCGTCAGTTCCATTTTTCTTTGACTCCGAAGAAATTAACTTGCTTGTTGAAGTTGCGGCGAATCTGGGGTTTGCTTTGGAAACAATCGAAACGCAAACTCGACGACAAGATGCAGAAGCCGAACTGCGCAGAAGCGAGGCATACTTCAGGCAAATAGCAGAACATATCAGCAAAGTCCTTTGGCTGACAAATGGCGCTAAAAATCAATTGTTATATGTCAGTCCTGCCTACGAAACTATGTGGGGGCGCACTGTTGAAAGCTTATTCTCCAATCCTAAGAGCTGGTTAGATGCAGTGCATCCTTATGATAGAGAACGTCTTCGCAGAATAATACCTGCAAAGCAGATTGCCGGAAATTATGATGAAGAATATCGCATCTATCGCCCAAATGGAGAGATTCGCTGGGTTCGCGACCGTGCATTTCCTATTTTTTCTTCTGACGGTAGCGTGGAACGCATTGTTGGGATTGTCGCCGACATTACAGATGAAAAAAAGGCGTTGTTGCGCATGGAAACACATTTAACGATAAGCAAAATATTATCTGAGGCGAAAAACTTGCAACATTCGCTTTCAGGTGTTTTGGCAGCTGTTTGCAGTAATTTTACTTTTGAATGGGCAGAAATATGGGCTGTAAACAACGAAAGCAATGCTCTCGAACCTCTTGTTGCCTGGAGCTTGCCAACTCAACAAATCGAGGAATTTAAAAAACGTTTTTACAATGCTAGCGTATCAAAAGGCGAAGGACTGCCGGGACGTGTATGGAAGGAAAGTCGTTCTATTTTAGTGCCTGATATTTATAAAGAAACCTTTGTTGACCGAGCAGATGTCACCACCGTACTTGGTATAAATTCTGTTTTTAGTACTCCTATTTTTTCTGATAGTGTAGTTATTGGAGTATTGACGGTATTCTTTAAGGATATTCATTCCCTTGACGAAGACGCAGCATTGATGCTAACCACCCTTAGTAATCAAATTGGACAATTCATTAAGAGATATCGTACTGAGGAAGCTTTGCGAGAAAGCGAAGAGCGTTTTCGCGTCATATTTTCGACCGAACCGGAATGTGTCAAGCTCGTTTCACCGCGAGGCAAATTATTAGAAATGAATGCAGCCGGACTTTCAATGCTTGAGGTTGAAACTATAGAAGAAGCACGAGAATATATGCAAGGCAATTGGCTTCTGCCTGAATATCGCGAGCAATTCCTTACTTTACATGAGCAAGTTTTTCGATACGGTGTAACGGGTTCGGTAGAAATAGAAATAATTGGTGTAAAAGGTTCGCGACGCTGGGTGAAAATTCATTGCGCTCCGCTGCGTAATAATAAAGACGAAATCATTGCCTTATTAGGCGTAACGCATGATATATCAGCTCATAAGCAAGTCGAAAATGAAATTCGACAACTTAATGCAGAGTTGGAAAGCCGCATAGAAAAGCGCTCCGCCGATCTGCACGAAGCTGTTCGCGGCAAAGATGAACTGCTTCACATTATATCGCACGATTTCCGCAAAGCTCTCACGAATATTTTAATTTCAGCAGATATTATCAAGAAAAAAACAGAAAAATCAATATCAGCTTTAATTGATAAAAATATTAATGACATAAAAAATACAGTTATTTCTTCCGTTAACATTCTCGATAATTTAACAATAATAGATTCTCTTGAAACCAAGCAGATTCCATTTGTCATCGAGCCAGTAAATATTTCTGAACTCCTTTTCCAATCAATACAATATGTCAGCAAGAAGGCAGCAGAAAAAAATACTGCAATCACAACAGATATTTCTGATGCTTTATCTGCGCAAGCCGATAGCGCTAAATTAAACAAGGCGATAGAAAACATATTGTCAAATGCAGTAATTTTCTCTCCTCATAAGTCAGAAATTGCCATACGCGCATTTCTTGTCAAAGATGGAAAAGTGAGAATTGAAATTCAAGACAACGGGCCTGGATTTACCAATGATGACTTGAAAAAAATATTTGGAAAATTTGCGCTGCTTTCAGCAAAGCCAATAGGCGGCGAAACATCTGCCGGAATTGGGCTGTTTATTGCAAAGCAATTTATAGATGGAATGGGCGGCTCGATTACGTGCGAAAGTCAAAAAGGAGAAGGGGCGTTATTTGTCATTGACTTACCAGCATTAGAAAAGTAATTCACTAAAAAACCGAATTTTTCAACGGTTAATATCCGACGCGAAGCTCAAAAGTTAACCAGTAGTTTTCACCGGGAGCATTGCCTCCGTTTCTATTTTGATAAGCAAAGCGAATATCTGTAAATATATTCGCAAGCACTTCGGCTGAAAACAGAAATCGCACTCGCCGCGAATAGCTAACATTGCCGCGCAAGAAGCGATTGCCTATTCGATATGGTTCGGGAAAGAGAAAGTCGCCATCGCCTCGTAAAGCATCTCCTCCTACATTGCCAACCGGATATACAAGTATTTTCCCTCCAATATCATATCCTTTCTCTACAATATTGCCTGACGAATCCAGATAATTCTCGCCATGCCGCGTATAATCCAGATCAATTTGCGCGAAAATTCGAGGAGAAAACCAGTATTTAGCTTGTAGCGACCAGCGGTCGCTATTTGGCTGCATATCGTATCCCAAAGGCGCTCCGAGATGCGTCCATGAATTTACTATTCCGCGATGAGAATATACAAAAGGATTTATCCGCACATATTCTCCGCTTAACAGCATAGGTTTTTCTCTTATAAAAGCTATTTGTGAAGCACCAATCTGCCATGCATATTTATTATTATTGCCTAGCCAAGAAGTATCGGTCAAAGTTGAATAACTAAGATCATCAACTAATAAAGCTCCGTATATCATCGCTCCATTCCATGGGCGTATTGCAGCATCAATAGAGAGCAAAGAATTATCATCGCGGCTTTTTTGCGGTGTGCCAAGCCCGGTTGAAACATAAAACCCTAATGGATTTAAATATGCAAAATCAAGTCCGCGTCCGGAATATACAATCATGTCTGAAATAGAAAAAGCAAGCCAATCAGACGGAGACACTGCAATGCGATGCGAGGCAATATATTTATTCAAATATGCATTGCCGGCATCGTCAGCTCCCTCAACCGCGCCATGAATTGATGTAAACCTTACTGATTTATATGGCACATCAAGCAGTAACATATCATAAAGAGGAGCATTTCGAGAGTGAATCAAATTATCAATCGGCGAAAAACCAAGCGAGTATGGCTGCCTTCCGAACGAAGCTCTAAACCAAGAAGATTGATATTGCACATAACCAATATATCGGTCAAAAAACTTCTGTTCATCGCTTACAAATTTAAATGTTCGCCCAAGCACCGGATCCGTTTGAGCAATGGCAAGCGGTTCGCCAGACAATCGAACACCATTGGATAAATCAAGCATAAAGCCGAAATTATCTCCTAAGCTTCCTATAGAGCGGGCGCTCAATCGAGCCAGCCCAATATTGGAGGAAGTTCTGGCAAGCGAGGCATAGCCAACTCGCATCATTCCTGCGGCATCGCATGCAAGCCGTGCTAAACTGTCTGAATATGTAGCAGCGTGATAGCGTCCCGAGTGTTTTTCGAACCAAAGCAGTTCGTCATTCAAGTCTCCTATTTCCTGCGAATCATTTTTTTGCAGCAAAGGATAATAATATTCTTGAATATACTGTCTGAGATTTTCAATAGCTGCATCGCCCTGAATGACGCTGTCTTTGATTGTTGAGAACTTGCGAAGCGGCTGCGGCAATACGGAAAATTCGTCGAGAGGCGCTAGTCCTTGAATTGATTTTAACAATAGATAATCAGTTGAAACAGATTCAGAATTTATATCAAAATTTTGCCCATACAAATTTGAAATAAATAATAAAATGCAAAAAATAAACAGAATAAATCTCATGAATCAGTGCCTTGTTTTTATTCGGACGACGATAAAGAAAGAACTTTTAGCCCAACAATGCCTGCAATAATAGCGGCAATACAGAGCATTCGCGGCAAATCGAGCATCTCGCCAAACAATATATGTCCAAATATAGTTGCTCCAATCGTCCCAATACCTGTCCATACTGCATACGACACGCCAAGAGGCATCGTTTTAACTGCGAGAGATAGAAACACATAAGAGAGAATCATGCCGACGCATGTTAATATGCTCGGCATAAGTTTTGTAAAGCCATTAGCGTATTTCATGCCAATTGCCCAGCCAATTTCTAGCAATCCGGCTGCAACCAAATAAAGCCAGCCCATTAAGTATCTGACAATAATAGAAAAAATGCCAAAGATTTAATAAATCTTGGCTTAAAATTACAGCAATATAAAAAATAATGATGTTTGGCTGCCTTACTCGATAGAAGAGTTGTCTTTAATTAGGCGTATTGTGCAGGTTGTGCCGTTGCCGAGATTTGAATCCAAAGAGAGCGAACCGCAACAAAAATCTACAATTTTTTTACTTATTGCAAGGCCAAGTCCCGCGCCTTGCTGTTCATGCTCTTGTCTGCCAAATTGCATATATCCGCCTATGCGGCGTATGTCCTCCTGCGCAATGCCGCGCCCTTTATCGGTTATTGCAATGTAATAACCGCTGTCATCAGCATGAGAGTTTATATGTATAGAAGTGCCAGCCGGAGAAAATTTAAAAGCATTATCAGTAATTTCTTCAACAATTTTGCTTAAATGTTCGGGTGCTATTTTAACAGTTGCATCGGCAAGAGACAAGCGGACATCAGCATTTCTATTATAGCGTCTTGCTACTGCATTGGCACTGCTTTCAATAATGTCAAGTGCAGAATGAGCAGAGAATTTTGTAAATTGCTCTAATGATGCAGCGTTATGCGAAACTAATTCAAGACGTGAAAACAGCAGGAAATTTTCT
Source organism: Chlorobiota bacterium (assembly GCA_039810485.1). Taxonomy (GTDB): domain Bacteria; phylum Bacteroidota; class Ignavibacteria; order Kapaibacteriales; family UBA961; genus JADZAA01. Next base: position 21,778 of record JBDHXA010000006.1, read on the forward strand.
ATTAACCGTTGTAGTCGCAAACCGGATTTGAAAATTTCATCAAGCATTTCTCCGGCATCTTCCTCGGAAAACTCGCTCCATGACTCTTTTAGTATTTTACTGAATCCTAATATTCCGTTAAGCGGTGTTAACAGTTCATGAGGCAGAGCAAATGATAGATTTGTGCGCAGTTCATCAATTTTTTCTTGAGTTTTTGCCTTTTCTGTTGAAGAGCGTTCAAGCCGCACCTGCACTGCTTTGAGCAGTTCTTCGAGTTGGAACGGCTTTGTCAGATAGTCGTCTGCTCCCAAATTCATTCCTAAACGCATATCGGATTGATCTGCTTTTGCTGAAAGGAAGAGAAACGGCACCGTAGAGGTTTCCGCATTTCCTCTTACTGCTTTTAGCACAGCATAGCCATCCATTTCCGGCATCATTATGTCGGAGATTATCAAATCTGGTATCTCTTTGAGAGCTATTTCTGCACCTAAACGACCATTGTTTGCTTCAAACACAGTATAACCGTTTATGCTCAATATCAACACAATGCCTTCGCGCACTAAATCTTCATCTTCTATTATTAAAATTTTATTCATTACGCAGTAATAGATTGTTGAACGGGAAAAGATATGGTAACGATTGTGCCTTTATCAATTACCGATGAAACGTCAATGCTCCCGCCAATCTGCTCAACTGCTTTTTTCACAATGGCCATGCCGAGTCCGGTTCCGCTAATTGTGCCGATATTTGATGCACGGCTAAACGGCTCGAATATTTTTGGCAAATGCTCTTGAGGAATACCAATGCCTTCGTCTGAAATTGTAAACATCAAAAGCGTTGGGGTGCAAAGAGTTGAAAAAAGAACGGTCGTTGTTTCCGGTGAATATTTCAACGCATTGGAGAGCAGATTGCCCAAGATTCTTCTCATTATCTTGGGATCAATTACAACCATCGAATTTTGACAGAAAAATGCCGTTCGAATGCGCTTCATGCCATCCTGCATTGTAATTTCTACTTCTTCTATTACTTCGCGGCAAAACGACTGCAAATCTACAGATTCCGGCGAAATTGTTAAAAATCCATGCTCGGCATCACCTAAGGTCAAAACTTCATTGAGTAATTCAGTAAGTCGCTGTACGCCTGTTTCTATATTCTGAAAATATCGGTCTTGCTGCTCTTCAGACCATCGGTGCCTATAGTTGCGAAGCAATTGTGTGTAAGACAGTATTGTTGTAACCGGCGTGCGAAATTCATGTGACACCATAGCGACAAAATTAGTTTTCAGCTCGTTCAATTGTCGCTCCTTATCAAGAGCAATTAATGTATTGTGTTGCGCCTGATGAAGTTCGGTAATGTCAACCAAAGCATGAACACTAATTTTTTCTCCGCTGTTATTAAACATTATAGTTGAGGAAATACGAATCTCAAGCTCATCTCCCGCATGATTTATCAAAGATATTTCTTGAGTTTTTTCTGTTTCTCCCATTGTCATAAACTCATTGAACTGCCTACGAGTAACGGCTCGCTGTTCCGGCCAAAGCACATAATCTAAAGGCTTTCCAACAATAGCGTCTTTGCGGCATGCAAATAGCGCACAGTATGCATTATTTACTCGAAGTATTATTCCTTTAGAGTCAATAAGACACAATCCGATATTAATAATGTCAAAAATTATTGCCATCATCCGCTCTTGCTCTTCAAGCGCAAATTCTGATCGTTCACGCGCTTCAATTTCCTGCGCAAGTTTTGCTATAATCTCTTCCAATTCTTCTGTCCGACGATTTACTTTTTCTTCTAATTCATCATTGATTTTTTCTAACCGCTGCTCTATTGCTTTGCGTTCGGAAATGTCAAAAAAAGTAAGCAATAGCAAAGCGCGTTTGTCAAAAACTACAGCTGCTGCCGCCTGAATTACGGGAATTTCTTGCCCGTCAGCTGCTCGAACACATTTTTCTCTGTCGTAATACAAAAGAGAAAGGTAGTTCATCGCTGTAATATCATCTTCGATATCTTCAAAATAGACGTCGGCATTTTTTCCAACAAGAGTGTTGGGCAGAATATTAAGCATTCTATCGGCGGCAGGATTGGAATATTCTACAAGGCGCGTATCTGTTGCAATTAACACAATACCTGAATACACGCAATCAATAATCGTTTTATATTCGGTTTTAAATTTTTGCAATTCAAGGGTGCGCGCAGCCACACGTTGATCTAGTAGTTTTTCAAGCGATAACACTGAGCGCTTCAGCGTCATATTTTCCATTCGCATAGTTAGAATAAGCGCCGTCAGCCGCAGCAAATCCGCACGTTCATTTGACAAAGTCGGGATCTGGTCGCCAAAACATACTATAATCACGCCCATCGTTTCGGTATTGCCCAAAAGTGGAATACCAAGAACATGCTTTAACGTTGCAAAAGAAGATGGAAGTTTATCAATTGCAGGAATATCCTTTTGACAGAGCGCGTCGTGCATATTAGATTCAACAAGCTGACGATAGAAATCTTTTGCTTCATCATAATCGCCATCTGGAATCATGGCTATAGGATTTTTCTGTTTATTGTGTTCGTCAACAAGATACAACACCGCCCAAGATTGCAAAGGGATGGCAGAAAACACTTTCATGCTTGCACCGATTAATTCGGCAAAATCGGTTAAGATGCCCGCATTGCCAATAAAATCTTTCAGCGTTTCATCAAACGCTTCCCAAGCAGTAAAAGTATCGTTCTGGTGTAATGACATAATATATAACGCTATTCGATAACTGACAAATTCAAAACCTTCTCGATTATTCTATTTCAGATAGAAATCTGCTCAATTTTAACGTCATTTTTGCATCAACCGCTATAATTGCAGCGAAAAAAGCATTCCTTCATAATCTTGAATTATTTGATGCTGCAATTGTGTAAAAACATCATCGGGCAGATGAACAATTTTCCAAGCAATTTCATTGGGCTGCTGTATTATCTCTTCGGATGAAGAGCCAAGACCAAACATTTGCGCGGCAATAGAAGCTAAATGAACAATTGCCACCAATTCATCGGCATTATCATCTTTAGCTCCAGCTTCGTTGACGCCCTTATGGACATACCTAATTACTGCGCGTATTGCGGGAGGCATTTTCCAGCGCTCCGCTAAAATTTCACCCAAAATGTTATGAGGTATTCCAATAGTGTCTTTTAACGCTTTCCGAAGTGAAATTTTTCTAAGAGCGGCAATCTGCAATGCATACGAAAACTCCTCGGGAGCGCATTGATAAAAAAGCAGTTTTCCCAAGTCATGCAAGATTCCCGCTAAGAAATAATGCTCTACTGCTTTTTTTTCGGCTTTCTGAGCAAGTGAGCGAGCGATGACTCCAACCGCAACGGAATACTTCCAAAATTCAACAGGGTTAAAATAAGCAGAGACCTTTGCGTCGGAAAACATTTCTAAAATTGCCAATGCGGCAACAAGATTTTTTACTTCAGTAAAGCCCATGTACATAATTGCTTTGCTGATAGTGTCTATGCGCCCTGAAAATCCATAAATCGGCGAATTTGCCGCTTTTAGAACTTTTACGGCAGCTGCCTGATCTCCCGAAATAATTGCTGCAACATCTGTGGCCGAACAATTTGGATTATTCATTGCCTCTGTCAAAGCTGTATATATTGTTGGCAGCGTCTGAAATTCTTCTATCCTAAGCAGTATCTTCTCGCTGGAAATCATTTTTTGCCGCTCCTTTGCTGCTCTGCGGCAATATTTCTTGCCTGCATTTTTATTGCTACTTTAAACAAATCTTTCTCAATTGAAATGCGCGGCATCCATAACACTTTCTGACGGAGCCGTTTTAATCCTAATTCAAGTAATTCTGGCGTAAGTTCTTGTAATGACATGCCTATATTCGATGAAGGATTGTCAATATACGCATCCTGAATATCGCTTAGTTCTATATAATGCTCTTCTATCATATAATTTCGAAAGAACGCATTGTATTTTGAGTCAAAATATAGAAAGCGCTATTAAACATGGGTTTCAAATTTTCATACATACAGACGATTTTACACTATTCTATAAAATCTATGTTTCTTTGTAAAAAATATTTAACAATCAAAATATAAAGCTAATTTTCAACTTTCTACAACAGTACAACTGTCTGTTTAACATTTATAATGCAATATGACTCGCGCATCGTATCTGCTATAATAACAATTAGTTGCGAAGCATGATAACTTTAGTTTAGCCAAGCATAATTTATAATTACAAATCGTATGCCAATTGGAAAGCAATCTACAGCTGATTTGAACAAGTTATGTTCAATTTATTAGAGCAGTCAATTCAATTTTTGCAATTTGCCGTTTGGCTTGCATTTCATTGCTTAGAGTTTACTTTTTAAGATTATTAAGGCAACTATTAGTACATTTACATTTTTTTATCTTCACAAGACATTTCAGCCAAAAGAAGTAACCCCATTAACTCAAAAAGCAATATTTTCTGATTATGAAATCTACATTTTCATCAAATTATATTAGAAATAACACTGTTGAAAAATTGCATGAAATCAATGCCTTATATGGACATCCCAAATTTCGAGCACAGCAATTATTTCGCGCAATTTTTTCTGACACCGTAGAAATATTTGACGATATTTCAACGCTTCCGAAGGACTATCGCAAATTTTTAAACGATAATTATATACTGTCGGCATTAACCCTTGAAACAGTGCAGCGCTCCGATGACGGAACGCTGAAATTTCTTTTTCGGCTTTCAGACGGCAATGCCGTTGAAACGGTGCTGATTCCTAGTGAAATGAGAGCAAAAGATGGTGAGCCAAAGCGCCAAACTCTTTGTGTTTCAACTCAAGTAGGATGTTCGTTAGGCTGTAAATTCTGCGCAACTGCCTCATTAAAAATCAAACGCAATCTGGAAACGGCAGAAATTATCGAGCAATTGCTGCAAGTTCGCCGATATGCCAAAATAAAAATTTCTAATCTGGTGTTCATGGGAATGGGAGAGCCGATGCTCAACTACGACAACGTGATGCGCGCAGTTGAAATCTTAACGCACAAAGATATCGAACTGCTTTCTCCGCGACATATTACTCTATCAACCGCAGGCGTTGCGCCGGGAATAATCCGCATGGCCGATGACATTAGTTCGATAAAACTTGCAATATCGCTTCATGCAACCACACAGCATTTGCGAGTTCAACTTATGCCTATTGCTAAAAGATATCCTCTAAGCGAGCTTTTGGATGCCGCCGAATATTATTATCGCGCCACACGCAAAACTGTAACTTTTGAATATATACTTTTTGACGGGCTAAATGACAGCGAAAACGATATTCGTCGCTTGGCTAAAATTACAAGGCGGTTTCCCTCCAAAGTTAATGTAATTCCGTTTCATAATATTGAATTTACTCACCCAAAAGGTATTGCTGCTGCTTTGCGCCCCGCTACTCAGGAAAAGTTTGACCTATTTATTAGCGGGCTCAAAAATCTTGGAGTTGTTGTTATGACGCGATCATCAAGCGGCGAGGATATCGACGCCGCTTGCGGACAGCTGGCGCTCTCACACGTCGGGGAAACTGCCAAGCAAATTTAGCACGACAGAAGAATTTACCTTTTTCATGCAATTAAAATGTCCCTCGGGGCAGCGATCTAATCCAATATGAGAGCAGGGACGGCAAGGCAATTCTGCCTCAGCGATAAAATATGGTGAACGAAACGGCTCGAATCCCAATTCTCTCACAGTAGAGCCAAAAATTGCAACTGCCGGCACATGCCGCGATGCGGCAATATGCATTGCAGCCGAATCATTTGTTACTACTGCATCACAACGGTCAAGCGCTCGAACCGAATCAAAAAGTGAAATTCCTGCTTTATTTTCAATAGAAAATGTCACCATTCCAGCAATTTTTTGACATAGAGCGATATCATCTTCGCCGCCTATAAGAATAATTTGAGCTTTATATTTTGCATAGAGCAGATTGCCTAATTCGGCAAAACGCTCAGGCAGCCAGCGTTTTGTAAAATGTCGCGCTCCGGGCGCAAAAGCAATGATCGGCCGGCGCTCTAAAACAATTGAAGCAAGAGAGCGCAACTTGCGCTTTTCTGGCAAATATTCACCAATAAAACGCTCTTCCGGCAGCCAAAACTCAAGCCCACGTCCGTCATCAGTTATTCCAAGTTGAGCAGCAGCATCCATATATCTAAGCGGTATCGGCAAAGTTTTTCCACCAATGCCTCGCTTGCACCGGACTAATAGAATCTTCTGCAGGCGATGCTTCTTTATTTTTTTTATTTTTTTTGCCTGACCAAATCGAAACAAAATTGAACGAAGATTACGCTGAAGATCAATAATTACATCGTACTTATTAGACAAATTGCTGTCTAATTGATAAAAACTGTCCTTTGTTTTCGATCTTGCCGATATAATGCCTTGAACGCCTAATATTGTATCAATTCCAATTATTGATGTTAAATGCGGGTTGTATCGCAACATATCTGCAAAGAATTTGCTCGTAACTACATCAATGCGCGCCATAGGATAGCGATGCCGAAGCAGTCGAAGCAAAGGCGAAGCAAGCAATATATCGCCCAGCGAACTGATGCGCACAATGCAAATTGAATTAAGATGATTCTTCACAGCAACCATTTTGAATAAGCGATTTCTCTATCAAATATACTTCTCTTACAATGATTTTTATGGATTTTCCGAAAAAAATCGGCAATTTCGCATGATTTTATTCCATTTATTCGTTGAATAGACATGCGATTTTCAGTAGAACAAGACAATGATATTGTAATTTTTACATTGAAAGAGCCAAAACTCGACGAGGCGACTGCTCCAGATGTAAAAGCTGAGTTTCTGATAATTTGCCAGCCCAATATTGAAGCTCTTATTATAGATCTTACCAATGTGCAAGAGGGCGATAACAGCGGTGTAAGTGCTTTGCTTCTTGCAAATCGTTTGATGAAAGAGCATGACTCGCCTGTTTTTTTAACCGGCGTCTCAGAACAATTGTTTAGTTTGCTTCGCCTTTCGATGGTTGATCATAATTTCGAGTTTCGAAGCACAGTTGATGAAGCGCTTTCTGAATTTTCTGATTCAGAAGAATTTGACGACGATTTTTAAATAATGGCGCACCAAATTAATATCGGAATACTTCGAAAATAAAACGGCAGTTTATCTGCCGTTTTGCATATTATACTGACAGATTGCCATTCTTGCTATGGACGCGAATTAATTTCAACTTGTATTTTATGCTGAAAATAATTGCCATATTTTTAATTACATTTGCTTGCATATAATAATTTGCAACAAAATTGCTGTTTAATTTTTTCACGATGAAAAGAAATCTCATAACTGCCGCTTTACCGTATGCCAATGGCTTTATTCATCTTGGCCATTGTGCTGGCGCCTATATTCCGGCCGATACATATGCGCGATTTTTACGGTTATGCGGCGAACAAACACTTTTTGTATGCGGCTCTGACGAGCATGGCGTCGCTATTACAATTTCGGCCGAAACAGAAGGAGTTGCACCAAGGCAAGTTATTGATAAATACCACGCCTCTAACAGCGAAGCATTCTCTCGCTTAGGAATGAGCTTCGATATTTATTCACGCACTTCCGAGCCGGAGCATACGCTTACAGCACAAGAATTCTTTTTGGATTGGCGCAACAAGGGTTTGCTCGTTGAGCATGAAGAAGGTCAGTTTTATGACGAAACAGCAAAAATGTTCCTGCCGGATAGATACGTCGAGGGTGTTTGTCCGAATTGCGGCAGCGATAAAGCCCGCGGGGATCAATGCGAAAATTGCGGCGCATACTACAATCAAACTGATTTGCTCAGCCCCAAAAGCAAAGTTACAGGCCAAACTCCGGTTATCCGCCAAACGAAGCATTGGTATTTTAAGCTCAATCAATTTCAGAAAGCCATCGAGGATTATGTCGAGTTGCACGCGGCACGATGGAAAGACAATGTGCTGCAGCAAACTCGCTCTTGGCTAAAGCAAGGGCTTGCCGAGCGAGCTGCCACACGAGATTTGGACTGGGGAGTTCCGGCGCCATTGAAAGATGCTGACGGAAAGGTTATTTATGTTTGGTTTGAAGCTGTTTTGGGCTATATTTCAGCAACAAAGATTTGGGCGAAGCAACAAGGCGCTCCTGACTCTTGGCGCGATTGGTGGAAAAAATCCGAAGATAATTCTTACACAGCATTTCTTGGAAAGGATAATATCGTCTTTCACACCATTATTTTTCCAATAATATTGATGGCTGGCGACGATTATGTATTGCCTGAGAATGTGCCGGCAAACGAATTTTTAAATTTTGAGGGGCAAAAGTTTTCAAAATCTCGCAATTGGGGAGTGTATTTGCGTGATTTTCAACGTGATTTTACCAATCCTGCACAAATTGACGCACTGCGCTATACAATAGCAGCCAATCTGCCTGAAACGCGCGACAGTGATTTTTCATGGAAAGATTTCCAAGCCAAAAATAATAATGAATTAGCCGCTGTGTTTGGAAATTTCGTTAATCGCACACTGCAATTTCTCCATAAATATTTTGGCGGCCGTGTTCCTTCTCTTTCGGAACGTTTTGCAAAATTGCCTGATGCATGGTCTATGCTCATTGAAGATTTGCAGCGCGAACATTTAGGGCGTGAAGCGGCGCGATTAAAATACGAATCTCAGCATTTGCGCTACTTTAATTCTCAAGAGTTTGCCATGATTTCATCGCTCGAATTTGGAGTGCGTCGCATAGCTGAATGTTATCGCACATTTCATTTTCGCGAAGCTTTGCTAGAAACGATGAATACAGCCCGCGCTGCCAATAAATTCTTTAATGATGCCGAGCCATGGAAAACATTGAAGACAGATCCTGAGCAATGTGCTAAAACACTATATATATGCTCGCAAATAGTGCGCTCTCTTGCAATTCTTTTTGCGCCAATCATACCTTTTTCCGCCGCCGAAACACTAAAGATATTAGACACAGACAATTACACAGGCGCGCCAGATCCAAACGCAATAACAAACAATCGATGGCTCAAAGCTTTATATCCTACAATAGAAAGCGGGGCCTGTCTGGCTCAGCCCAAAATTCTTTTTGAAAAGATCGAAGATGCAACTATTGAGCAGCAGCTTGGAAAAATGGGAAGCGCTGCTTCCAACCGAGCACTAACCGATAATTTAATTGAGATTGATGATTTTCGTAAAATTCAACTGCGAGTGGGACGAGTTGTTGCGGCAGAGCGCATTCAAAAATCAGAAAAGTTACTGAAAGTGCGTGTTGATATTGGCGGCTCAGAGCGACAAATTCTTGCGGGCATTGCAAAGTTTTATTCACCAGACGATCTGATTGGCAAATCGGTTGTCGTCGTTGTCAATCTCAAACCCGCAAAGCTGATGGGATTAGAATCCCAAGGAATGCTTCTTGCAGCAAATGATGCGGAAGGAAATTTGTCGCTAATAGCACCCGAATCCGTCATGCAAAGCGGTGCAGAAGTCAGATAATTACAATCAACAAGTAAACATAATTTGTTTATTTTACTATTTAATAGTAAGTTAGAGTTCAATTATTACTATTGCTTGCATACCATTTTTTTATATGATAGATTTTTCTTCATTCTTTGGGCAAAGATTGGACACGCCCTAATCCCTTTAACAACTGACAGTTAGAACTAACAAATAAAGAAGTTGTTGGTTGTAATTATATGCGACAGCAATTTTTTGCACATTGTCGTTTGTATTTTTTAATATACTTTTTAACATTACTCAGAATTAATATTAGATTCATTTACTAACTTATTTCTAAAATACAATGGGTGATCACTTTAATATTCTGCTTCTCTTTTTAGCGCTTGCTGCTGTTATAACAGTAGTTTTCTTGATAGTTTACTCATCTTCCAAAAGAGCAGTCGAGGTAGGTGGCATGCACAAAGCTAATAAGAAAAGAGTTGTGTTTTTGCTAACATTATCTGCATTAGCAATAATACTTCTGTCGGTTACTATACCACATTCGCCGTATTATCTCTTCGCAGATGCAACTCCTTCAAAAGTTGTATATGTAGGTGCTCAGCAATTTAGCTTTGTTATGTCAAATCAGCAATTAGATCCCAAAAGACCTGGTGCTGGAACACCGGTGAAATTAAAAGCGGGAGAAATTGTCGAGTTTCGCGTTATTAGTTTTGATGTTAATCATGGCTTTGGAATATATAATGACAAGGCTGAGTTAATAGCACAAACTCAAGCTATGCCGGGTTATGTAAATAAGCTGCGTTGGAAATTTGAAAAACCCGGAACATACAACATCTTATGTCTTGAATATTGCGGCGCAGCCCACTCATTTATGCGGTCTTCATTCACAGTTAAATAAGTACATATATGAACAACATTATATCTTTAAAGAAAATCTCTTCTGCTTGGATTGTTGCCATTTTTGCACTGTTCGTATTTGCCGTTTCATTTGGCATAATAATGCGATTTAACCAAGGCACCGACATCAATATTTCTCCCGTAACTTTTTACGGGTTAATGACTACGCACGGCCTTACCATGGTTGGCATTTGGGTTGTTGCCGGTTTAATGGCGGTAAATTATTTACTTGCACGTTATGTAAAAGTTTCAAATGGCTTAAATATTTTTGCCATGATTGCTACTGTGATAGGCGTCGTTATGCTATGGCTGACAACTTTTGTAGGTCATTTTCATACCGGCTGGACTTTTCTTTATCCACTCCCTTTTAAAATAGCTTGGGAAACATGGGCAACTCCGGTCTTTTTGCTTTCACTTGCTGTTTTGGGTATTGGCTGGTTCGTTTGGTCGGTAGGTATGCTATGGCAAATACTGAGCAAATATTCGCTTTCACAAGCATTTGCATGGCAGTACTTCAAGAAAGAGCAGGTAGTGGAAACTCCTCCGTTTATTCTTATCAGCACAGTTACTCTAATAGGCGTTATTGCGAGTTTGCTTACAGCAGTATTATTGCTTATTCTCTTTTTTGCTGAATATCTCTCGTCCGGCACATTTACAAACGATCCTCTTCTAATGAAGAACTTGACTTATTTTTTCGGTCATACGATTATCAATGAAGCATTATATTTAGGACTTGCAACTCTATACGAACTTCTTCCCGAAATAGGCGGTCGTCCAAAATTTAAAATGACTTGGTATATTGCTTTGGCATGGAATTGTACTATGGTTTTCGTTCTTACAGCCTTCTTTCATCACCTATACATGGATTTTGTTCAGCCGCAAGGATTTCAACTCATCGGTCAAATAGCATCGTATTTTGCAAGTTTGCCTGCTGCTGTAGTAACTGCATTCAGCGTTATTGTTTTAATATACAAAAATCCTTTCCGTTGGTCGCTGACAAGTTTATTGTTTTTTATTGGAGTAGTCGGCTGGCTGATTGGCGGCATCGGCGCAGTAATTGATGCAACAATATCCAACAATTTTTTACTGCATAACACATTATGGGTACCGGCTCACTTCCACACCTATAACGTTATGGGAAATGTGCTTTTCAGTTTGGCATTTTTCAACTGGCTCGCCAATGAAATTGTTGGTGCACCGCAATCCGACAGCAGACCCAAAATACTTCTAACAACACTTTTACTGATTGGTGGTTTTGGTTTTGTGCTAATGTTCTATATTGGCGGAGCATATTCAATACCAAGAAGATTTGCTCTCTATCCTCAAGAATTTACTCATGCTGCCATATTAGCATCAGCCGGTGCATGGTTTGCAGTAATTTATCTGATTGCAATAATTATGATGCTGTTTAGTATTCTAAAAAAATGCGTAAAAGTATTCTCTCTTTCTTCGTAATTACGTCGCTCTATTATTATGCATACGCACAAAAGGATGCATATAATTATTCGGAAGAAAGCCAACTATTTCAGCAAGTCGCGGCGGTATCAATTACCGCCGCCGACGGCAAACAAAATCTATCAAATATTTATAATGGCTCACCGCTTATTATTGCTTTTGTGTATACGCGTTGCTCAGGGATATGCAGCCCATTTCTGAGTAATGTTTCCGAAAATATCACCGCAATGAACCCATCGGAAAACTTTAAAATTTTAGCTGTAAGCTTTGATCCGGCAGACAAATTAGAGGATATGCAAAACCTTGCACGCAGCTATGGCTTAGATAAAGATAAACGTTGGATTTTCGCAACAACAAACCAAATAAATGAATTAATAGCTTCGGTTGGTTTTCATCCTATTTGGGATAGTGTCAAAATGCAGTTCGACCACGAGGCATTAATAGTCGGAATAAACCAAGATGGCTATATTGCAAAAAAATTAACAGGTATTCGTAGTACGAATGACATGTCGTTGATGATAAAAGATCTGTCAGGTGATTTTACCGTGTCATTTCCCTTACCGGGCAATACATCAATATTTTCATGCTTCAATTACAATCCATCAACCGGTGAAAAAGAACCAGCAATCGGATTGTTGTTTCTAGCGGCACCCTTTATAATTTCTCTTGCAATCGTTATTATTATTAGTATAGCAGCTAAACGCTATAATAAATCAACAACTTATAAGTTATAGAAATCCTATCTGTTTAGCATTCTTCGAATGCTTCGCATATTTTAAAATATTTCTTCCTCTCAGAAAATCTTAACATCTTAGAATTGAGATTAAGCAGACAAATAAAATTGGAATTAAATACTAACTATGGCAACGAAAATATACACAAAAACAGGCGATGATGGAACAACAGGTCTGTTCGGAGGACAAAGAGTGGCTAAACATTCTCTCCGTATTGAAACTTATGGCACTGTCGACGAGCTTAATTCTGTGATCGGCTTGGCATTGACGGCGGTGCTACCGGAAGATTTAAAAGAAAATTTAGAAGATATTTCATTATTGCTTTTTACCGCAGGCGCCGATTTGGCAACTCCATTAGAACCAGCTCCAAAATTTGATATTCCACGCTTAACAGCCGACAATGTAGCTTGGCTTGAAACACTCATAGACGCATATAGTGCAGAACTTCCTCCGTTGAAAAACTTTATTCTGCCAGGCGGCTCGCCTTGCGCTGCTTATCTGCACCTAGCTCGCACGGTTTGTCGGCGAGCAGAGCGATCTGCCACAGCACTTGTAAAAGAAGAAAATATCGGTGAAATTCCAATAAAATTTCTTAATCGCTTATCCGATTATTTATTTACCGCTGCTCGCTATGCCAACCATTGTTTAGGAACAGCAGATATTTTGTGGCGCGAACGCAAATAATTAAATTCGCAGAAAGGTCATTTCTCCTATTGATTGCTGTTTTGAATTATTGAATTTGCTGCTTCGCCAACAATTCGTATTTTGCGCCACTAATAGACATTTCAAAAATAAGAGACACCGAAAAGATGATAGTCAGCAGCGAAGCAATTATACTGCAGTCGCGAAAATTTAGCGATACGAGTAAAATTTTGAGCGCTTACACTAAAGATCACGGAAAAGTTTCTCTGCTTGCAAAAGGCGCACGTAATATAAAAAGTAAATTTGGCGGCTCTTTAGAGCAGCTTTCGCATTGTACTGCAACTTTTTATCTAAAGCCGAACAAAGATTTATTTTTACTCTCAAAATCTGAATTTACCATCCATCGCCGCAGATTAACCGAGTCGTATGAGCGACTTGCTGCCGCTTTAGCAATTCTGGAAGCAGTAGAGACATCTCAGGACAGCGGCGAGGCAAATCTTATTCTCTTTAATTTATTGACCTCTGCTCTCGATGCTCTAAACTCGACCACGCACAATGAATATTCGATCGTTGTGTCGTTTCAGATACAACTTGCCAATCTTATGGGATTTGCTCTTACAATGAATAGAGCAAATATCAGCGAACCTCGAAGCGAGTACCTGTTTTCCTTTGCCGACGGCGCAATATTATCCGAGAATGATTATCGTGTTCCGGCATCAAGCTGGGTTTTCGACGCTTCGGAATATGACGCATTGAATACACTATCATATTGCTCTTTTGCAGAGGCTGCCGAAGTAGAGCAGAGCATCGTTCAAAAAGAAAAAATTCATAATTTTCTTGTTCAATACTTCAAATTTCATCTTGTTAAATCTATGCGCCATCGCACACACACATTATTGCTGGACTTATGCTAGCTCGTTTTACTCAATAATGTGAAATTTTATGATTTTCAATATCGTACTAACGCTTTTTTTGGTATTCCTCAACGGATTTTTCGTTGCGGCTGAATTTGCAATTGTAAAAGTTCGCTTGTCGCAGATTGAAATGAACGCTCGTTCCGGAAATTTTTTTGCCGGATTAGCGCGGCAAATTTTGGAGCATCTCGACGCTTATCTTTCTGCAACCCAACTTGGAATAACGCTAGCAAGCTTAGGACTTGGCTGGATTGGCGAAGACGTTGTGGCTGCAATTATTATCGAGACGGTGCAATTGTTTGGTCTGCACATACAACCCGAAACATCCCATGCAATCGCCATTCCTGCGGCTTTCGCTTTCATCACCTTTATGCATATTGTTTTTGGCGAATTAGTGCCAAAATCCCTAGCTATTCAACAAGCGGAGCAGGTAACGCTTGCCGTTGCATTGCCAATGCGAGGATTTTACATTCTTTTCAAGCCGTTTATTTGGATCCTTAATGGTTTTGCCAATTTTATGCTGCGCCAAATTCGCCTGGCCCCTGCCGGCGAGCATGAGCTGCACAGTGCAGATGAAATTCGCTATTTGTTGGAAGAAAGCAGCAAAAGCGGCATGATAGAAACCGCCGAGCATGAGTTGTTGGAAAATGTTTTTGAATTTCGAGATACAACCGCCAATCAAATCATGGTGCCGCGCAATAGAGTGGTGGCTCTCGAATCTTCTCTCATTGGCAAGCAAATTCTCGATAAAGTTATTGAAGAGGGATATTCGCGCATGCCAGTTTATCAGGGAACAATAGATAATATCTTAGGCGTTGTCTATGCCAAAGATTTAATTACCATGATGAATTATCCCGATATTATTATTCTGCACGATATACTGCGTCCGGCATTTTTCGTCCACGAAACTGAGAAAATACATCGGTTGCTACGAAACATGCAAAAACAAAAAGTGCATTTGGCAGTAGTTATTGACGAATTTGGCGGCACAGCAGGAATTCTCACTCTCGAAGATATTATCGAGGAACTCGTTGGTGAAATACAAGATGAATATGATGAAGAAAAGCCACTTATTGAAGAAAAAACAAAAAATGAATGGGTGATTGAAGCATCTGCACCAATATCGGAAGTAAACGAGTTTCTGCCATTTCCTTTGCCCGAAAGTCAAGAATATGAAACAGTAGGCGGACTTATTAACAGCACAGCAGGAAAAATACCGGAAGTAAATAATACAATTCGACTTGGAAATTATGAGTGCCTTATTCTCAAAAGCACTCGGCGCAGAGTGGAAACGTTAAAACTTAGTCTCTGTCTCATTGAAGACAACTCCAAAACGATTGAATGATGCAATTTCACAATCAACTTTCATTTGTGCAATTGAATATTTTAACGCCAATTATCTGTGAATTTTAATTTTCTATTGTTAATGTGGCGGCTGCTACAATGCTAAAGATACTGCATAGTTTTGACAATTCAATGTTTTAGCCGTATTTTTGCGCCTTAATCTGAAATGATTGTTATTCTTTTTCTCAACAAATTCAGGCGTTCATGCTCTTTTCTACTTTATCTGCCCAATTAAATAATTACAAATGCTTGCATGGTAATAAACTGATGATTATTAGTTGCTTTTACTTTTGACGGCAGTAATAAAAAGTTGTAATGGAAAAACTTTTGCGAAAAAAAGCATGAAAAAAACGTGGTCAGAACTGCAGACCGATGACGATCGCGAGATACAGAAACAGCTCAAAGCGGCTGGAACTTTGCCTCGTCATATTGCTGTAATAATGGATGGCAATGGCAGGTGGGCAGTAGAAAAAGCATTGCCGCGCGCAGCAGGGCACGAAGAAGGTATTGAGAGCGTTCGCGACATTGTAAAAGCCGCATCGCAACTTGGCATAGAATATCTGACGCTCTACGCTTTTTCAATAGAAAATTGGAAGCGACCTCGCCAAGAAGTGTCGGTTCTTATGCTTCTTTTAGAAAAGTATTTGCGACAAGAGATCCGCGAATTACACGACAATAATGTGCGGCTGCAAGCCATTGGCAAAATCAACACTCTCCCCAAAAGCGTACAGAATCTCTTGCGCGAAGGCAGCGAACTTACTAAGTCGAATACAGGACTGACCTTAACTTTGGCTTTAAGCTACAGCGGCCGATGGGATATCGCTCGCGCAATGCAAGTAATGGCGCTTGATGTGCGTCGCGGCACTCTTTCTCCCGAAGATATTATCGAAGACAAAATTGCCTCTTATTTGCAAACTTCCGGTATGCCCGATCCTGATTTGGTTGTCCGAACAAGCGGTGAAATGCGTTTAAGCAATTATCTGCTGTGGGAAACAGCTTACTCGGAAATCTATATAACTGAATCGCTTTGGCCCGACTTTCGCCGCAACGATCTCTACAAATCGCTTCTTGATTATTTAAGTCGAGAGCGACGTTTTGGTAAAACTTCAGCACAATTGCTTAGCTCGAAAACTGCACATTCTGAACGCGGTTATTTGCAGCGCCTGCTGACTATTTTTCATGCTAAATAATCGCAATATTAGCGGTTGCTATGTTCACTCAGATAGTAAGCGGCGCTCAATGATTTCACCTATTCGCCTCAACATTAAATTTTCTCTTGCTGCATTGCTGCTATTGTGCGTTGCGTTCACCTGCAGCGTTGCAGCTCAGAATCAGCCGCGCTCATATATCATAGCCGGAATTGATGTAGAAGGAAACTCTTTTGCCGACGTGCAAACAATCATTGCAATTTCTGGACTTCGCGTTGGTGATGAAATTAAAATTCCAGGCCCAAAACAACAAGAAGCTTTAAAAGCGCTTTGGCAGCGCAATCAATTTTCTGATGTTGATATTACTATTGATAAAATTACTGCACTTGGCATTTTTCTTACGATAAAAGTAAAGGAATATCCTCGTTTTGCATGGCTTGACGCGCAGGGCAACGATAAAGTATCGCTTGATGATTTGAAAAAAGCTATCGGCAAAGCTCGCGGCGACATACTGTCCCCTTATGATGTCTATCTAGCTCGCGTGGCGGTAAAGAAACTTTACGACAAAGAAGGAATGATGTTCGCTCGCATACAAACCGAAACAATACCGACTGACACTCCATCGTATTCTCGATTGCTTATGCGTATTGAAGAAGGTGCCGAATTTTATGTTTCTCAAGTTAAATTTTCGGGAAATGTAAAAATTCCTTCCGATAATTTGGCTGACGCACTAGAAGACACACATTCAAAACCATGGTGGAAGTTCTGGCGCTCTTCGAAATTCGACAAAAACAAATATGATGATGACAAGAAAAAACTCATAGCATATTATCACAACAAAGGGTTCATAGACGCCGATATTATCCGCGACTCCCTTGTCTATGACGAAGAGAAGCGAACAGTTTCTGTAGGCATTGACCTCTACGAAGGGAAACAGTATTATATACGTTCAATCAGCTTTACCGGAAATACTGTCTACCCCGAAGAGTTGCTAAAACGCCGCCTAAATATCCCCGAAAAAAGCGAATACAATGTTGAGCGATTTGAAAAAAACATGACTGGCAACGAAGATCAAACTGACGTTGCATCGCTATATTTGGACAATGGATATTTAAATGCGCAGCTTGTCAAAGAAGAAAAGAAAATAGGCGAAGATTCAATTGACATTGTAGTCCGTGTTTATGAAAAGGATCGCTTTACCATTCGTCGTGTCGATGTGGTTGGCAATACAAAGACTAAAGACAATGTTATTCGGCGTGAACTTTACACTAGACCCGGCGACTATTTCAGCCGCTCGGCAATCATTCGCTCAATTCGCGGGCTTGGAGTTCTTAACTATTTTAATCCCGAAGCTCTCCGCCCTGATGTAAAGCCAGTAGATAACACTCGTGTTGATCTTGTTTATAAAGTTGAAGAACGATCGACAGACACATTCAACGCTTCAGTCGGCATTGCCGGCACATTAGGTTTAACCGGCTCTGTAGGAGTCACCCTCAATAATTTCTCTCTGTCGGAGCCACTGCGCGGCGGCGGAGGCCAAATTCTTAATCTTAACCTCGAATTTGGTCAGGCAAGCAATTATCAGAATTATTCTTTGAGTTTTACCGAGCCATGGCTGTATGGATCGCCCACAACGCTTGGCTTCAACATGTATTATTCAAATATTCGCATGTATGACATAGCTCGCACCGGCGCATCAGTTAATATTGGGCGTCGACTGCGCTGGCCCGATGATTATTTCAGAGTTGACGGCTCTTTGCGGGCGCAGCGAAACGTACAAGGCGCTGCAGGCGGCATATACTTGCCCGGAACTACAACCGAATACACCGTCAGTTCGTCTATTACTCGAATTTCGCTTGACAATTTGATCTTTCCAACAAGCGGCTCAAGATTCTCCCTCGGCACACAATTCGCCATGGGAGCGCTTGGAATAGGTTCAACGGATTATTGGAAAAATTCGCTTAATTTTGAAACAATCAGCCCGCTTGTTGCCGTGGAGGGAAATCCGCGATTAGTGTTATATCTTAGCTCCGAAGCGGCATATCTAACTGGTGTTCGCCAAGATACAACCGTTCCATCAATTGAACGTTATTATATGGGCGGCAATGGGCTTGGAGGTTTTGCGGTTACACCGTTGCGCGGCTATACAGACCGATCAATCGGCCCATCAAGCAATGGGTCGCCTATTGGAGGCCGCGTATTGTTGCGTAATGTCGTGGAATTGCGTTTTGCGTTATCGGTTAATCCGATGCCGATTTATATTTTAGGATTTGCTGAGGCCGGCAATGTTTGGGCTAATTTGTCAACTGCCGATCCTTTCAATCTAAAGCGTTCTGCCGGATTGGGAATGAGAATTTTACTCAATCCAATCGGTTTGCTTGGATTTGATTATGGATATGGCTTTGATTCTTCAGGAGCTGTTGGCTCGCCATCCGGCTGGCAGTTCCATTTTCAGTTTGGCAGATAGCGCTGCATAATATTGTTTTTAATAATAATTGTAAAACACCGTCTGCTCTAACGTCATTTTTGCTATTAAAAAAATATATTAACACATAACTATCTATTTTCAAAGGACTTCTATCTCATGAAGAAGACAGTAATTCTTGCAGTTGCAGCCATTATATTTTTGAATGTTGCAAGCAATGTTTCTGCTCAAAGCAAAGAAACTCCCATAAAAATCGGATTTGTCGACACCGAGCTTATTCTACGACAAATGCCAGAAGCTATTGACGCTGACAAACGATTGAAAGACGTGGGAACTAAATATCAAGACACATTAAAACACATGCAAGATGATTTCAGCAAGCGCATCGAAAAATATCGCCAGCAAGAAAGCATGATGAGCGCGGAAGGCAAAAGAACAGAAGAAGATGCTCTTAAAGCAATGCAGCAAAATTATATGGCATATCAGGAAGAAAAATTTGGAAATGCCGGAGAACTCGCTCAAATGCAAGCAAAGCTGATGGCGCCTCTTCGCGAGCGTATTCATGCCGGAATTAAAGAAGTGGCAAAAGAAGAAAAAATGGCTTTTATTTTTGACAAGACAAATCCTTCCATGCTCTTTGCCGAAGATAAATACGACATGACGTATCGTGTGCTCGACAAAATTAGACGAAGCTCTAAATAAAAATCTTTGTGCACAAAAAGATCTGAAACTTCCTTCGATGTTTGCAGCATGACAAATTCTTAATAATTTATTGCAGAGACAATAGGATATTTCTATCTGATTACAAAACGATATTTTCTCTATATCAATGAAGCTGCCATGAAAAATATTTTCATGCTTATTGTTTTTTTAGCTGTTTTTATTGCTCCAGCTTTTGCACAGCGCATAGCATTTATTGACTCTAAAACTATACGCGAAAAGTTTCCCGAAGCCAAGCAAGCCGAGCAGCGTCTGCAATCTATGGTTGACGATTGGAAACGCGAGCTAGACGATCGCCAACGAGCAATAATTGCCATAGAAGAAGATATAAAGAAAAACCGTCTTGTTTGGACAGAAAATGAGCGCGTAGAAAAGGACGAAGAACTTGCGCAGAAAAAAAGAGAGCGCGAGGATTTTGCGACGAAAAAATTTGGCCCAAGTGGTGAATACGACGGAGCGGTTGCATTAGTATTTCGCGGAGTTGAAGAGAAAATTTACGCCGCTGTGCAGGAAGCCGCGCTTGAGGACAATTATGACATTGTATGGGATAAGTCGTTGCAACCTCTTGCCTTTATCAACACTAAATATGACCTTACCGTAAAAGCGCTCAAAAAATTAGGCGTAAATGTAGAGGATATGGAAGAGCAGCAGAAGAAGCAAATCGAATCTGATCCGCGCAACAAACAAAAAGATGCAAAATCTGCTCCTACAACGAGAAGGCGCACACGACCGGACGAAAATAATTCTGCCTCACCTCTAAACAACAAAAATATAGAGCCAGAAATAAAAAAATAGTTCAAAACACTAACTAATTTTATAAAAGCTGCATAGTTTTAGAAATTACAAAGCATAGTGACTCAATACATACCTGAATACTCCGGATGGACTGTCAGTGAACTTGCCGCATTTTTCGACGGCAAGATTGTGGGCAATTACAATTCTGCATCTCGAATTTTTCGTCCTGCGCCGCTTGATGAAGCTGGCGTTAGCGATCTTGCTTACTATGCAGACCGCCGATACGCAGATAAACTTGCATCTACAAACGCATCTTGCGTACTTGTCAATAGCGATTTTTCAGCAGAGCCGCCAAATGGAACAGTATTTATAAAAGTAGCCGATCCACACCGCTCTTTTGTTCGATTCCTTGGACTGATAGAATCGTGCCGCCCGAAACATGTCGCAGCAATACATACTTCCGCAGTTATTGATTCGTCGGCAATCGTATCTTCAAGCGCCATTATTATGGCTGGATGCATAATAGGCGCTGAATGCGTGATTGGAGAAAATACATTAGTATACCCTAATGTTGTGCTCTACGATGGCGTAAAAATCGGAAATGACACAGTTCTCCATGCCGGCGTAATCTGCGGCTCACAAACAGAAATAGGAGATCGGTGCATTATTCAGCCGGGCGCCGTAATTGGCGCTGACGGGTTCGGATATTTAGAAAACTCTGACGGCTCATTCGAGAAAATTCCGCATATCGGCCGCGTTGTGATAGAAAATGATGTTGAGATAGGAGCCAACACTACAATTGATCGCTCAGTTGCGGGAGTTACGCGCATTGGCTGCGGAGTAAAAATTGACAATTTAGTGCAAATTGCGCATAATGTTCACATTGGAGAAAATACTGCCATCGCTGCTCAAACCGGCGTTTCAGGCAGCGCTTTAATAGGTCGTCGAGTACGGCTTGCCGGTCAGGTTGGAGTAGTCGGACATATTTCTCTTCATGACGATGTTGTTGTATTAGCCCAATCAGGCGTGCCAAAATCTATAAATGAAGCTGGCATGTATCTCGGATCGCCGATACAAGCTCATGGCTCTGCCTTGCGGCTTAATGCAGTATTGCGAAACTTGCCCGAAACAATGCATGAATTACTATCAACTTTGAAAAATCTGCAAAACCGCATTAGCACGATAGAAAGCAACAATTCATAGTTGCGAAACAGTCATTCTTTTTCAACGCAAAATCAGTGTTGAAAAGCACCGCATAAAGACAAGTTTTAACGATAATTTTAACAGCTAATTAGACAAATAGCTGATACATATGAAATCTCAACAGCACACATTAAAAGATAGAGCATCATTATCTGGAGTTGGGTTGCACACAGGCAATCTATCATCCATTACATTTTGCCCTGCTCCTGAAAATTACGGATATCGTTTTGTGCGAGTAGATTTGCCAGGCGCGCCTGAGATACCGGCATTAGCCGACTATGTTACGGATATTGCCCGCGGCACAACGCTAACCTACAACAACGCTAAAATTCATACTGTCGAGCATGTATTAGCTGCGCTAAGCGGCTTGCAAATAGATAATTGCCGTATAGAGCTTGATGCAAACGAACCGCCTGTAGCTGATGGAAGCGCATTGCCGTTTGCCGAGAAGCTGCTTTCTGTCGGGCTAATGCAACAGCAGGCACAGAGAAATTTTATTGTGATAGATCAAACCATACGCTACACCGACGAAAAGCGCGGAGTTGATATAGTTGCCCTTCCCAATGATGATTACCGGATTACCGTTATGATTGACTATAATAACCCGGCACTTGGCAGCCAGCATAGCGGCATTTTCAATCTGGAACGTGAATTTATTTCAGAATTTGCACCGGCGCGCACATTCTGCTTTCTCAGCGAAGTTGAAATGCTTCATAAGCAGGGACTTATAAAAGGAGGTTCTATCAACAATGCCGTCGTGATACTCGATCGCAACATGACGCAGGAAGAATTAACTGCAATGCTGCGAGGAATCGGCTTTACCGACGATGTTTTGCTAGGCTCTAATGGTATATTGAATAATAATCATCTGCGCTTCAAGAATGAACCGGCACGGCATAAACTGCTCGATATGCTGGGAGATCTATCACTTGTAGGTGCGCCAATGAAAGCGCAAGTATTAGCAGCGCGTCCGGGACATGCTGCAAATATTGAATTTGCAAAGAAAATTCGGCAAAGCATCGCTGCAAAGAAAACTATTGCGCAGCCTATTGTCAAAACTGCCGCGGCAGCAAAACCTGCCATGGACATAAACGATATTATGCGCGTAATGCCACACCGCTACCCATTCTTATTAGTCGACCGCATAACAGAGATTGACACTGCGAAAGGTCATATAGTCGGATTAAAAAATGTAACTCTAAACGAGCCGTATTTTATTGGTCATTTTCCGGTGCGCCCTATAATGCCCGGCGTGCTTATCATTGAAGCCATGGCACAGACCGGCGGATTACTCTTATTAGGCGCCGGAGAGTTGCTACATAATAAATTAGTACTTTTTGTGGCTATTAACAATGCAAAATTTCGACGCCCCGTGGCTCCCGGCGATCAACTCGTCATGGAAGTAGATATGACCGGTAGAAGATTCAACACTTTTTCTCTTAAAGCTCGGGGCTACGTGGATGGTCAGCTGGCTGCCGAAGCAGATTTAACAGCAGCAATCGTAGACGCAGACAAATGAAAGAAACAGAAATTCACACAACAGCAGTTGTTTCATCAAAAGCGCGATTGGGAGTCGGCGTTTACATAGGTCCATTTTCAGTTGTTGCCGACGATGTGGAAATTGGTGATAATTCAGAAATACAGCCGCATGTTGTAATCCATAACGGCGCTAGAATAGGAAGCGAATGCCGTTTATTCTCTGGCTGTGTCATTGCAGGCGAGCCGCAGGATTTGAAATTTAAAGGCGAACTCACGCTTGCTATAATCGGCGATCGCACTATTGTGCGCGAATGCGCCACTATAAATCGCGGAACTTTGCATACCGGCAGAGTTGAAATTGGAAGCGACAGCCTTATAATGGCATATTGTCACATAGCACATGATTGCGTTGTTGGTAATCATGTAATTATGTCTAACGGCACGCAGCTTGCCGGTCATGTTACCATTCAAGATTGGGCTAATTTGGGCGGAATGTCGAAGATTGTGCAATTCTGCACAATTGGATCCCACTCTATGATAGGAGCCGATGTAAAAATTACCAAAGATGTGCCTCCTTATGCACTTGTAGGCCGCGAACCAGCGCGTATTGAAGGCGTCAACAAAATTGGGCTACGACGCCGCAATTTTTCTGAAGATGCTGTAAAATCTATTGAATTGGTCTATAAATCAATCTTTTTTTCAGGGCTTAATATTTCTGATGGATTGCAGCGTTGTTATGAACTAAATCTAAATTTAGCGCCTGAAGCCGCTGATATTCTTTCTTTTGTAGAACGCTCAAAAAAAGGGGTGTTACATTAATTGTCTGCCAAATGTGGAACTTTATATTGCCTGCTTAAGTTAGTGGAGTAAAGTGAGTAAAATTTTTTACAGCATCTGCAATGACTGAGCAGAGACACGAGATTCCGTCAATCGAACAGCTCTCTAATTTATTAGACAGCTCTAACGATGCGTTTTCATTGCATTTTCAACATTCAAATCGCAAACGCATTGCTGTTGCTTCAATCATTACCATGGCAACTGATGCATTTGCTCTCAGCATTGCGTTATGCGCTTCAGCCGGATTGCTTCAAATTACAGAACTCGCCGAAATAGATATAGTTAAACACTTGACAGTATTGCCGCTTATTGTTGGTGTCTTCTTTGTAATCGGGGCTTGGCGCGGATTCTATCCGGGTTATCCAATTGCAGTTGTAGCGGAATTTCGTCAGATTTTTTATGCAAATGCCGCATTGTTTGCCACACTAGCCGTAGGCACATTTCTTTTTCGAGAGCATTTTAACTACTCTCGAGCAGCATTTCTCTTATCTTGGATTTTTTCTGTGCCATTTGTGCTTGCTGGCCGTGCTTTATTGCGAACGTTTCTCGGCAATTCATGGTTTTGGGGAGCGCCTGCCTTGGTTATGGGCTGTGGTACAACCGGACAACACGTAATCGAATCGCTTCAAAAAAATCCTCAATTAGGCATTCGTGCAATTGCAGCTCTCGATAATAATCCTGAACTTTGCGGCTACGTGAGGGGAGTGCCTGTCATAAATAATTTGAAACATACAAGAAAGCTTGCAAAATCATTAGGCGTCCATCATCTTATTGTGGCCATACCCTCGCTACCGGTTGAAATCTTGCAGCAAATATCACGCGATTACGGCGATGTTTTCGAACACATTACAATCATTTCTGATAAATTTGGAATTTCATCATTATGGGTTTCTCCGGGAAATTTAGGGCTGTACATCGGTCTTGATGTCCAGCATCAACTCTTACGACGTTCATCCCAAATCAAGAAACGTGTAATTGACATCTCTCTATCGCTAGTTTTCGGGCTTATTGCTCTACCAATTATTGCTATTATCGCTGTTTTAATACGGCTCGACTCTCCTGGACCTGTATTTTATCGTCAACAGCGAATAGGTCGCGGTAATCGTCGCTTTACAATGATTAAATTTCGCTCAATGTATTCTAATTCTCATATTCAACTGCAACAAATGCTTGACCAATCAGATGAACTTCGCGCAGAATATGAAATATTTCATAAAATTTCAAATGATCCGCGCATAACACGCATAGGACGATTCCTAAGAAAATACAGCATAGATGAACTGCCGCAATTCTGGAATATTTTAAAAGGCGATATGAGCTTGATTGGACCGCGCGCTTATGGACCTTGGGAGAAAGACGACATGCAAGGTTATGATGATATTATTTTTAAAGTTGTTCCAGGTTTAACAGGATTATGGCAAGTAACTGAACGTAATGACTCTCTATCTACTTTTTCAAATCGCATGCGAACGGACGACTACTATATTTGCAATTGGTCTATGTTTATGGATGCATTTATTATTATTCGCACATTTGCCGTTATCCTATTAGGTCGCGGCCGATAGAATTCTGCCACACTTCAATATTGATTCTGCGCTCTTTATAATTCATACACATTTTGTTCAGATTTACAATACATTCAATAGAATTCCACTTAAGCTCCTTCGTTTTATCGCTTAAAACCATCCTCATCCTCTTTAATCTTCGTTGGCCGATATGTTTGCTTTTCAACCCACAGCGTTCTCCGCTTCCTAGTTTCATTCAAAAAGCAATGATTTTCCATAATTTTGTAACACAAATATTACTATCTCTACTTTCTCGATTGGAATATAACCTATGTATGGCTCTTTTCGTGAGCATCTCGCCAGCGAGCTCGACTCAATCCACAGCAGCGGTCTCTATAAATCCGAACGCATTATAACTTCACCTCAAGGAGCGGAAATACAAGTTGAAGGACGCAATAAGCCGGCAATCAATTTCTGCGCTAATAATTACTTGGGATTATCGTCGCATCCAAAAGTAATAGAAGCCGCAAAAGAAGCTTTGGATACGCATGGTTTTGGGATGTCTAGCGTGCGTTTTATATGCGGCACACAAGATATTCATAAAACATTAGAAGCCAAAATTGCCGAATTCTGCCATACAGACGACAGCATTCTTTATGCGGCGTGTTTCGATGCAAATGGCGGGGTTTTTGAGCCGCTGTTAGGAGAACTTGACGCAATAATTTCTGACGAGCTAAATCACGCCTCGATTATTGACGGCGTTCGATTGTGCAAAGCAAAGCGTTATCGTTACTCAACATGCAATATGACCGATCTTGAATCCAAGTTGCAACAGGCGCGAAGCGAAGGCGCTCGATTTGTAATGATTGCAACCGATGCTGTTTTTTCGATGGACGGGACAATAGCACCGCTTGATGCAATTTGCGATCTTGCAGATCGCTACGAAGCGCTTGTCATGGTTGATGAATGTCATTCTATGGGTTTCATGGGCAAAAACGGTCGCGGCGTTGTGGAGCATTGCGGCACTACAGGTCGCGTTGACATTATCACTGGCACGCTTGGCAAAGCACTTGGCGGCGGCATTGGCGGTTTTACCACAGGGCGCAAAGAAATAATTGAGTTGTTGCGCCAGCGCAGCCGCCCTTATCTTTTCAGCAATTCATTGCCGCCGTCGGTTGTTGGAGCTTCGATTGCAATTTTTGATCTTCTTTCGCACACTAATGAACTACGTGATCGCTTAGAAGAGAACACATCGTATTTTAGAGGAAGAATGTCAACGCTCGGTTTTGATGTGAAACCCGGATCGCACCCGATTACGCCTATTATGCTCTACGATGCCGTTATCGCACAGCAATTTGCGGCTAAGCTGCTTGATGAGGGAATTTATGTGGTCGGCTTTTTTTATCCTGTTGTGCCCAAAGGTCTTGCTCGTATACGAGTTCAAATTTCAGCAGCTCATTCAAGAGAGCATCTTGACCGCGCCATAGAGGGTTTTGCAAAAGTTGGGCGCGAATTAGGCGTCATAAGTCAATGAAATTTCAAAATGTGAGGATTGGCATCATAGGCGCCGGACACTTGGGGCTTATTCACACAAAATTGTGGAAAAATTGTGATAATGTTGATGTTGCAGGCATTTACGATACAGATCCCTCGCGCTCCGCAAAAGTAGGCGCAGAATGTAATGTCAAAATATTTAATTCACTCGATGCTTTGCTTGATTTATGCGATGCAGTAACTATTGCCACGCCAACCTCGACACATTTTGAGACAACACAAACAGCGTTAAAACATGGCAAGCATTGTTTTATCGAAAAACCGATAACAACTTCATATTCTGAAGCAAGGCAACTTATCGAGCTGGCAGAGCAAAATAGTTTGGTAATACAAGTTGGTCATGTAGAGCGATTCAATTCCGGAATTTCTTCACTGTCCGGCTATTCAATTGCGCCAATGTTTATCGAGGCGCATCGCCTTGCGCAATTTAAACCGCGCGCTACAGATGTTTCGGTTGTGCTTGACTTGATGATACACGACTTGGACATTGTGCTGTGGCTGGTCAATTCTACTGTAGAGTCGGTGGCAGCGCATGGAGTTAGCGTTTTAACGGATACTACCGATATAGCCAATGCTCGCATATCTTTTGAAAATGGCTGTGTTGCAAACATCACCGCATCTCGCATTTCTGCACAGCCAATGAGAAAACTTCGCATGTTTCAGCGAGATGCATATATCTCGATAGATTTTGCAAAAGGCGAGGCAGAAATTTTCCGTCTTGCCGATGAATCTCAGCCGCCATCCGAACGCGCCATTATGCTTGGCAATATAGAGGCCGGAACTCGAAATGTTACTATTGTCTACGAAAAGCCGGATTCTATCCCAATAAATGCAATTGCCGAAGAACAGAAATCGTTCATTGCATCAGTTCGCACCGGAAAACCCGCCGCTGTTTCAGCTCGTGAGGCTGCCGAAGCATTGCGTTTAGCAGAGATAATCACTGACGAAATTCTCCGTCACAATAAAAAAATACACGTATAACAATAGTTGTAAAATTTGCCGTTAATAAATTAAAAATTTTGTTGAATATTATCCGCACGATGCTACGAAAGCCCTATTGATATTTAGTTGCATCAAGCGGTATTGCGAAAGTTATACTTTCACAAAGCCTTCGATTCGTTTGCGTCAATCGTAACCGCTCCGATTGAAATGACTGCTATCATCAACTAACTGTGAAAAACTTTACTCTGATTTACGACAAATTACAAGAATAAAATCGCTAAAATTGCACTATGGAATTGAACGAAATTTATCAAGGCGACACATTTGAGTTGATAAAACAAATTGACGACAACAGCATTGACCTGATCGTTTGTGATGGACCGTATGGAGTTACAACAAATGAGTGGGACAAGGTTACTGACATTCAGAGTTTCAATCTCAACCTCATCAAATTATTTTCAAGAGTCCTTAAACCTGGTGGTGCATTTTATCTTTTCGGCAAAGACAATTGCATTGACTTTATTGACTACCGACCTTATCTGACTTTGAATAGGAAAATTATTTGGTATCAACCCAGCCGACTTGCACAAGGACGATTAAACTACACCAATAACTACGATTTGATTGCCTACTTCACAAAAGGCAAAGCAAAAACATACAATCTTGATGATATTCGTGTTGCTCAATTGGTAGAACTTGAACATCGTTTACGCTGTGAAAAAGTTCCATCTGTAACAAACGGACAATACGGAAAAACAAAGTTCAACGATGATGGAAAAAATCCCGGAGATGTTTGGGGTGACATCAAGCAACTTACTTACAAATCAAAAGAACTAATCAACAGAGAACTTCTGAACACAATACAAAAACCTGAAAAATTAATTGAAAGAATTGTAAAAGCCAGTTCAAGCGAAGGTGATTTAGTATTAGACCCATTTTCTGGAGTAGGGACAACTTTTGCTGTATGTAAAAATCTCAAAAGAAATTTTATCGGCTTTGAGTTGAATCCCGACTACATTGCTATCACCAAAGAACGAGTTCACCAAATTGAATTGGTAAAAGAATACAATTTGTTCAAATGAAAGTAAACATAAACATCATAGACCCCGATTCAATTGACTCAGATGAATTGATTCGGAGAGCACAAAATCTGCACGACCTTAGTGTTGAAAGTGGCATTGACAATATTTTCCAACCCGGACTTGTCAAAGAAATAATCATTGCAAAAACTCTTGGACACAATGTTGTAACTAATAAACGAATGCCCGATGCTTGCAGTAAAAAAGATGATAACATTTTCTACGAATACCTTTCTTGTTATGAAGGTGGTTCAGGACAATTGGACAGAATGTTTAAGCATCCACCGAAAAAAAGAGAAGAATCACTTAATAAAATCACAAGGAACAACATGATTTATTTTGCAATCTTCTTTCGCAAGACACTCAAGATAAAATCAATTTTTGAAATTGAAGTTGATGACCTTCTAACTGAAACAGAAAGACAACTTGATATTAGTAGCAACGACATTTCTCATGTCGGCTTTTCTGAAAAATGGGCTGAAGAAAACTGCAAGAAGGTTTACTGCCACGAATGAAGAGAACGAAAGCCGCCTACATAAAATATAGTTAAATTATAAAAGATGGGTTTGTGTTTTATCAAAGTGTAGTGCACCGAATAAACAATATGCAAGTGCAAAATGAAAACTACATTATGAAAGAAATCTTTATCTATTTGCTCGCATTTTTTGCCGAGAGTTTATCGCTCATAATCCATTTTATTAACTGCATCAATCCATTCTAAGATTATGCGACGAAATCACTATTTGGCTTTCGTTGGTATCATTCCGACACTTTTGCGTAACAAAATCTCGCAAAGCCACTGGCTCGCTTCTTATTATTTCCTCGCTATTTTGCAATTCTTTCTCTTGATTTATCAATAAAAGTGTATTGTATGACAATTTCTGTACTAAAATTCGGCGGCACTTCGGTAAAAGACGCATTTTCTATGCTCCAAGCAGCCGAAATTGTTATGAAAGAGAATAACAATGTTGTCGTAGTATTGTCGGCTGCGAGCGGAGTAACCAACGATTTGTTGCTTGCCGCACAACTTGCCGCTGATGAGGCAACGGAAAAATGCAACACTCTTTTGACCAATATAAAACATCGCCATCTATGTATTTGTGATGAAATTCTACCTCTTGACGCTGCTGCTCAATGCAAGTCAGAAATTGACAAACTTTGCGCTCAACTATATGAGTATTGCGAAGGTATCGCCTTGCTGCGCGAATGTACGCCGCGCTCTCTCGACGCAGCTGCCGTCTATGGTGAATTGCTGTCCACAACAATATTTGCTTCGCTGCTCAATTCGCTTAATAAGCCGTCCGTCTTTTATGATGCACGCACTTTTATGCGCACCGACAGCTCTTTTACAAAGGCAAACCCAGATTTTACAACTATAAATGCACTTGTTTGCGAAAATCTAACACCTGAGATTAAAAAAGGAAACACCATTATTACTCAAGGATTTATTGGATCAGATGCAACAGGCGCCACAACTACGCTAGGTCGGGGAGGTTCAGATTTTTCAGCCGCTATTATAGGCGCAGCTCTCGGCGCTGAAGAAATTCAGATTTGGACTGATGTCAGCGGCATATACTCTGCTGATCCGCGACATGCTCCATTGGCAAGACCGATATCTACAATTACTTACGAAGAAGCTCGCCAGCTTGCATTTTTCGGGGCTAAGGTTTTGCATCCGGAAACTATTCTGCCTGCGATTAAAAAGAATATTGCCGTCCGTGTTTTAAACACGTTTGCCCCAAAAGAAAAAGGCACTATAATAATTCCGGCTATGTGCAGTGAAACTCCTCATATTCGCGCTGTTTCAGTCAAAACAAATTGCGCGCTTATATCTGATAATGCTGCAGCGAATGCCTATGACAATTTTGAAAATTTTCAAGCTGATTTTATTTCGAGAATTGCAGATTCAGGGCTTTCCATATTGGTTTATTCGGGTAGTGAAAGCAATGCTTTTGCTGTGGTTGAAGCAGATTCTATTACATTTGCAATGGCTAGTATTTCTCTGAAACTTCCTTTATCGTTGGTTGAGGAATGTGCTGTTCTTTGCGCATGCGGACCAGAAATTTCTTCAGCCGGCATTCAGCAATCTAAATTAGCATCCGATTTTTCTCGTCTTGCAATTATGCACGGCGCTAAATCAGTATTGACAGCATCAGCAGGACCGTCGGCTTATCTCGCCGTGCTTCCACGCTATCGATACAACGATGCTTTGATAGCTGTTCACGATCTATGTGCCGAACATTCTATTTTGCCTAACACCTAAGCTAACATCAACAACACTCTGCTTGTTAATAATCTATTTGAAGTTATTCATTCTATTTTGTTATTAGATCGGCAAAGAGTAAATTAAAGTGTTGTAAATAATATTAGCTTCTTTATCTTTATTTTCTTATTCTATCGAGAATCATTGGCTGCATTTCATACTGATATGTATAATTTCAAATCAATTGTATTTTGGGCGTTTCTAACTTTTGCCTTGCATGGACTTGATACAAGTGCCCAAAAGAGAAACAAAACGTCGACAAAACTTAATATTTTACAAAATACAACTGATAATACTAGTTATAATGCACCGCTAGTAATAGAAAATTTTAAGGATAATCGCTTTGGCTGGACATTGTTTAAAGATTCAATTGCTGAGGCAAAATTTCAAGACAATGCTCTAATTCTACACAATTACAATAGATCTTCATTGGCTTCTGCAACACGGTCAATTGCCATAAGCCCCTATAATAACTTTAACATAGCAGTGATGCTTAACGTAGAGGCAATAAGCGAAGATTCAAAATTTGGGCTGTTGTGGAATGGCAGAGACAATAACAACTATAATGTTTGCTGGCTTCAATTTGGCAAACGAGCAGAAGTTCATACTGTGCATAATGCCGCTTCTCAGATTATTGCAATATCCAAAGATACTCTTCCAATATCACTTTCTGAAAAATTGCTTAAAGTAGAGCTAAACAAGCGCTCAAATATTCTAACGTTTAGTGTCAATAATACGATATACTGCAGATTCGACATGCCTAGCTTTAATGGTCTGCTTCTTGGAGTTATTGCTAAAGGACGCATAATGGTAAAACTCGACAGCTTGGCAATTTTTCAGCATCAACCGCCAATCATCTTGGCGGACAAATCATCTCAAACTATCATAAAAGAGCAACTCGATTCTGTTATTAACTCTCCTTATGCAGAAAAATTGCCGGTCATTTCCGCCGATGGAAAAGTATTGTGGTTTACACGCGCTAATCACCCGCAAAATATTGGAGTTGACAGATCTGAAGATATTTGGTATTCTTCGTTGGACAGTTCGGGGAAATGGTGCAAACCTATAAACCCGGGACCGCCCCTCAATAATGAATATTCCAACAGCGTCGTTTCTGTAACTCCCGATAATAATACTTTGCTTCTTTATGGGACGTATGAATATAAAGACAAGGAGCAGATAAAAATAGCAAATGACAAAAAAAACGAAGGAAACTCATATATCCGCCGCCCAACTTTATATTCTGGATTTTTTATTTCGCACCGAACAATAGATAATTGGAGTATTCCTAAGCAAGTAGTAATTCACAATTTTTACACTCTTGGCGATAAAATATCTGCATGTTTGTCTTCCGACCAAAAAGTGATGATCATCAGCTTAGAGCGCGAGGATTCTTTCGGATTGAACGATCTTTATGCTTGCTTTGCCTTGCCCGACAGCACTTGGTCCGAACCTCATAATTTGGGTGCAAATGTTAATTCCTTCGATGACGATTCAAATCCTTTTTTGGCTGCAGACGGAAAAACGTTCTATTTTACAACAGCCGGACGAACTGGCTTTGGCGATAAAGACATTTTTGTAGCACGCCGACTGGACTCTGCTTGGCTGAATTGGTCCGAGCCGCAGAATCTTGGCGAAAATGTCAATACGCCTTTGACAGAAGCATCATACACAACAACAGCCTCCGGATCTTATTCATACTACGTCTCCAAAGATACAATTTCAGGCTCTTTAGATATTTTCCGATTAAAACTGCCTGATTCTGCGCGCCCAAGACCTCTGGCTTTAATCAAAGGAAGAACAATAAACAGCAAATCCGGAAGCCCGATTACTGCCGATATTTACTATGAGAGGCTGTCGGACGGCAAAGAAATAGGACACGCGCAATCAAATCCAAACAACGGAAGCTACACCATTGCATTGCCGGCAGGCGAACTATATGGTTTTCGCGCCGAAGCTGAAGGATATACAGGAATCAACGATTTTCTTGATCTTAGCAAATTGCATCAATATATTGAAATCGAGCGCGATTTGACGCTTGTCCCAATAGAAAAAGGCGCTGTAATTCGGTTAAACAATATTTTCTTTGATTTTGGAAAATCTGATCTTAAATCTTCGTCATTCGCAGAATTGAACCGTGTAGTGCAATTTTTGCAAACGCACCCTGATATATCAATTGAGATAGCCGGACACACTGATAATATTGGCGCAGCAGAGCGAAAAATGGAAGTATCGAGCAATAGAGCATCGGCAGTTGCAGAATTTCTGGAAAATTCTGGAATAAATCGAGATAGAATTATTATACGCGGATATGGCGACACAATGCCAATAGCAAGCAATGCAACTGAAGCAGGACGCCAAAAAAACAGAAGGGTAGAATTTATTATTCGCTGAAATTCAGATTACATGGCGAAAATATAAAAAATGGGCTGTCATTAAAAGACAGCCCATACATTCGAGGCTGCAATCTTTTTTTATTTTTTCTTGGCAGGAGTAGCTGCTTTTGCAGGGGCAGTGCCTGCAGCTTTACGCACTTTTTTCACTTCAGCAGCTGTTATTACCGGACCGCTATTCCCCCAACTATTCATCACATAAGTAATTGCATTAGCTGCATCTTCATCCGAATACTCTTTTGGCAACGGCGTCATGACATTGTTGTATTTCTTTCCGTTTACTGTTATCTCGCCTTTTAAGCCGTTTACGACCTCGTCAATGATAATTTTTTTATCTTTTGTTTTGAGATAATCTGATTTTGCAAGAGGCGGATAAACATTAGCTAATCCTGCGCCGGTAGGTTGATGACATGTTGTGCAATACTTTTTATACACCGCTTCGCCAGCTTTCATTGCAGCAGCTTTATCGGCAGCATTTGCACTTAAAGTTATTATAAATGTTGCAAGCACGAATGCAACAGAAATACGTGCAATTTTCATACATTTACCTTTGAAAAATGGATAACCTGCGCCTCTATGATGAGGCATGAATTCAATTTATTTTCTTGCAGTTGATTTTTACTTTAAAGTATGTCGTTCCAGTTTATAAAAAAGACAGATGACACTATGCAATAAACTAAGTAAAAACTACAACTCGCGTTTCTATAAGTGCAAAAATATACAAAACAATAGAGATTTTGATAAAGGCATAGAATAGTATTTTCCAAAATATGCTCGCTCACAAGCATCATTGCTTGTTGATTTAATTTCTTTTCATTCATTCTACGCTCCATATATCTCTAACGATAAGCTGTTGATATAATTGACAGTAAGAAGTGTATTATTTTCTGGCGGCAAATTAATTTATATTCGATAGTCAATGAAATAAATTCATATTTTTGAGTTACAAAGTATTCATTCTATTTTCACAGCTATTCAGCCAATTTGAATGATTAATAGCAACGCTGCTTCTTATTTCTTCAATAATAAACGACAATTGATGCCATGCTTTGAATAAAAGCAAAAAGTTAATGCAAAATAGATGCTTTCACTTTTTATTTTTAAAGGTAATGCAATCAAATTTATGCATAGATGCTCTTTTTGCAAGAATATTTATATGCAGTAGAAGATGCGAATTATGCCGTTGCAAATAATCAAAGATAGATAAAGCCGTCTTGAAAACTAATCTTTCAAATTGTCTGCAACATTCAAATTCAGTATATTTGAAACAACTTTGGACTATGCTCAAATAGAGAACAATTAAATTCTCCATCGGTATTAACAAAAAGGGCAATAATGAATTGTGAAAGCTGCGATTTCGGCTTCAAATACAATATTCTTATTTGACGAAAATGGATGAACATGAATTAAACGATGCGTATTCTCAAGAGTATTCTGGCAGCACTATTGACGAAGCGCTTGCAGAATATCGGCGTGTAAAAGCACAAGGCGGAAGTTATGATTTAGCCCATGAATTCTCGCCGGAATTTCTTGGAGCTGCGGTTCGTTATTGCTACGACGACGAAAAATATAACGATTCTCTCGATTTGGTTGAAGCTTGGCTTTGCCATGAGCCGTTTTCTGTTGAAGCATGGCGATTTTCAGCAATCATATTAGCAAATTTAGAACGTAAAGAAGAATCTTTCAATTCCTTGGAAACAGCTTATTCTTTATTTCCGCATGACGACGAAACATTATTAGCGCATGCTTCGATATTAGAATTTTTTGAACAAACGGATCAGTCAATAAATTTATATAATACAGTATTAGAACGCAATCCTTCTAATGAAGAAGCCCGCTTTAACAAAGGGCTCACGCTTTCAAAACTTAATCGTTTGCAAGAGGCAATTGCAACCCTTCGCCCTTTGCTTAATTCCGATGAATACTCATTTGAGTCATTGAGTGAAATTGCCATCTGCCTTGATAGATTAGGGCAATTTGACAAGTCAATTGACTTTTATCGCCGATGCACACATCTAAAACCATTCGATTGTAACGCTTGGTTCAATCTTGCAGTTGTGTATTGTCATGCCGAGCAGTTCAACAATGCTGTAGAATGTTTTGATTTTGCCCTTGCCATCAACGGAAAATTTTCCGCAGCTTTGTACAACAAGGCCAATGCCTTGTGTAATATTGGCAGAATGAGCGAAGCAATTGCTTGCTATCACGAAGCAATCAGCTTCAATTCCGACGATGGAGTGATTTGGCACAATTTAGGCGCTGTATATCAGGAAATCGAAGAATACACTTTGGCAATAGAAGCTTTCTCTCAAGCAATTTCATTGCTTCCGCATTATTATGATTCGCTTTACAATCGAGGACTTTGCTATAATAACTTGGAACAGTATGAAAAATCCATAGAGGATTACGACACAATATTGCGGAATAAAAACAACGATATCGACACATGGTACGCAAAAGGGAACGCGCTTTACAACGCCTCAAAATTCGACGAAGCAATAGCTTGTTATCGCAATGTAATAAAGCTCGATCCTGAGAACGTGGACTGCTGGCTTGATTATGGCTCAACCCTTCTTGAATTAGGGAATCTAAGCGAAGCTGGAAGCGCATTGCTTCATGTAATAGAGCTTTTGCCGGATTGGAGCGAAGGATACTATGAACAAGCAAAAGTGATGGCGGCAATGAATGAATTTGATATTGCTGCAAAATTGCTCTTACAAGCAATTCATATAGATCCTGATAAATTTTCTGACTTGTTTTCCGATTTTGCAATTGTTGTAGGCCCGTCGGCTTTCAGCACGATTGCCCAGCAGCTCGATAATCTAAACAACAAACTTGAATAAGAGATTTTCTTTATTACTTAATATTTACTTCACTTATGAGAATATTAGTTGTAGAAGACGAAAAGAAAGTGGCAAACTTTATAAAACGCGGTCTTGAAGAAGAGCGCTATGACGTAGATATTGCCGCCGATGGTCAAACCGGATTAAATCTTGCTTTGGCAAATCGCTACGATGCCATAGTGATGGATGTAATGCTGCCCAAAAAGGATGGCTTTACTGTTGTTGCCGCCTTGCGCTCGGCAAAGATATCAACGCCTATACTCATGCTAACAGCTCGCGGCACTACCGAAGACCGTGTAACAGGGCTTGATTTAGGCGCAGATGACTATTTGTCCAAACCTTTTCACTTTGAAGAATTAGCTGCGCGCTTGCGTTCTATATTACGGCGCTCAAGCGTGGAAAAATCTACAAAACTACAATGCGGCGATTTGACGCTCGACACTGTTTCTCATACTGCCTCGCGCTGGGGCAAAGAAATTGAACTAACAGCTCGCGAATACTCGTTGCTTGAATATTTAATGAGAAACAAGGGAAGAATTATAAGCAGAAGTATGATAACACAGCATGTATGGCAGTATAATTTTGACCCAGAAACCAATATCATTGACGTATATATCAAGCGACTGCGAGCTAAAATCGAACGCCCAGACGCGCCTAAGCTATTGAACAGCATACGCGGTGTCGGCTATCGTCTGCGCGAATCTGACGGAACTATCTATGAGGACGAAGACGAAGAATAGATTCTTGGAGCATTACATTTTATATATTCCAACTTCTTTCGCATGATTGCTTTGCTTTTTTAGCATGGCCTCGCAAAGATTAAGTTTGTCTTTGCTTATAAATGTTGTCTATGAAAGCGCATTTCAATATTCGTCGCAACTATTCTCGTTTGGCAATATGGTCTGCAATAGTATTTGCAGCATGGTTTGGTTTATTTAGCGGTTATGGCGCGCTAACTCGCTATCAGTTGGAAGCCGAATGCACCGATATTCGCGAACAAATTGCGCATCAGCAACATATTACAGATTCACTTCGACGCTATGCCAATAAAATTCTCTTTGATACTTTAGAAATTGAGAGAATTGCCCGCGAACGGTACGGTATGATTAAACCCGGCGAAACTATTTATATTATCCGCGCCGAAAATTAGTTCACCTTAATTTACACTTGCAATATGCTACACGGACTTTATCGCTTTCCTGCCATTCACAACAACTCTTTAATATTTGTTTGCGAAGACGATCTTTGGGCTGTCTCTGCCGATGGAGGACGAGCAGCAAGAATTACTGCCGGTGTTAGCGATTGCAGCCGGCCTTGTTTATCACCCGACGGTTCTATGATAGCTTTTACGGCAAAAGATGAAGGAGCACCTGAAATATATTGCATGGAGTCCACCGGGGGATCTGCGCAACGTCTTACTTTTTTGGGAGTTGCCAGTCAAACTGCCGGATGGATGCCAGATGGATCGTCAATTATTCTATCGTCAAATACTAGACAGCCATTTCCTAAAATTCGCAAACTATATTCTATTAGTCCAACAGGCGGCGATATTGCAGAATTACCCTACGGAATCGCCAACAATATTTCTTTTGGAAAAAATGGCGGCGTTCTGATTGGCCGCAATACTGCCGATTTGGCAGCGTGGAAGCGCTATCGCGGCGGCACTGCCGGTATGTTATGGATTGACAGCAATGCCAGCGGAGTGTTTTCGCGACTTCTTTGTGATGTTCTCGGCAATTTTGCTTGTCCGATGTGGATAGGCGATCGCATATATTTTATAAGCGATCACGAAGGTATCGGAAATATCTATTCATGTTTGCCGAGCGGACAAGATTTACGATGCGAAACCGGTCAAAAAGAATATTTTGCGCGCAATGCCGCAACTGACGGCAATAAGATTGTGTATCATGCAGGCGGCGATATTTTTCTGCTTGATCCATTTCAAAAAGAAGAGCACAAGATTAACATAGAGGTTTTCAGTCATAGTCCTCAGCGACAGAGGCGCTTTGTTGATGCCGCCGAATACATAGATGATTATTCAATTCATCCGCAAGGGCATTATCTTGCATTGACAAGTCGCGGCAAACCGTTTGTCATGGGAAATTGGGAAGGCCCCGTATTGCAGCTTGGCGTGGAAGAAGGAGTACGCTACCGAAAGATATGCTGGCTTCCCGACGGCGAACGCTGTATTGTAGTTTCAGATGAAAATGGAGAAGAATGCATTGAATTATATAATGCCATGACAAGCCAGCGGCTTTCCCGTTTCGAAAATGCCTCCATTGGCCGACCTGTTGATATAGAAGTTAACCCAAAGCAACCAGTAATTGCTTTGACCAATGATAGGCTTGAGCTGTTGCTTATTAACTATGAAACTGGTGAACATCGCTTTCTTACTCGCAGTGAATTTAATGGAATAGCGGGCATGGCTTGGTCGCCCGACGGTGAGTGGCTGGCATATAGCTTCTCGGCAACAGCACAAACATTTTCATTAATAATTTACTCAATGACCGATGATTCTCATCGAGATATTACAGAGTCGTCTTTCCGAGATATGCAGCCGTCTTTCGATCCAGAAGGAAAATATCTTTATTTTCTTTCTTATCGAGAGTTTAATCCGGTCTATGATTCCATGTATTTTGATCTTAATTTTCCACGCGGCGCAAAGCCGTATTTGATTACTTTGCAACGCGACACGCAATCGCCCTTTACTCCGCAGCCAAAACCGAGCGAAACAGAAACCAAACTGCAACCCGAATCAAAACCAAACGCCGACATTTCAGACAAGCAAAACGATTCAGACAAGCAAAAAAATCAGTCAATTGTCATTGATTTTGACGGTATTAGCAGGCGTGTAATTGCTTTCCCCGTTGCAGAGGGAAAATATTCGCAAATTGCAGGTTTAAAAGGCAAAGTATTATTCCTCTCAAACCCAATTCGCGGATCTCTCGAAGAATCGAATGGCAACAGCAGTGACGGCACTCTTGAAATTTACGACTTTGACCAGCAAAAAAAGGATGTATTGGCGGTAAATGTAAGCAATTTTATGATCGCGGTAAAAGCTCCTTTGGTTCTCTATCGCAATGGCCGACGTATTAGAGTGGCTCCTATTACGCCTTCTGCCGCTGATAAACAACCGGACGAGCGCCCGTCGAAGCGCAGCGGATGGATAGACCTTACGCGCATTAAGTTAAGCGTCAATCCTCCTTTGGAATGGAAGCAAATGTTTCGTGAGCTTTGGCGATTGCAGCGTGATCATTATTGGACTGCCGACATGGCTGGAATTGATTGGGAAGCAATGTATCGCCGATATTTGCCTTTGCTCGACCGCATCGCCACACGCATAGAATTTTCGGATCTGGTTTGGGAGCTGCACGGCGAGCTTGGCACATCTCATGCATACGAAAGCGGCGGCGACCAACGTCGATATCCGTTTTACCGCCAAGGTTTTCTTGGAGCTGATTTCAGCTATGATCACAAAAGCAGCGGCTATCGCATTGACCGTATAATCGAAGGGGATTCATGGATTGAACAGGCCGATTCTCCTCTTTCACGCCCGGGAGCAAATATTGCAGTTGGCGATACACTATTGGCCATCAACGGTCACACTTTATCTAAAGATAAAACACCAAACGAGTTGTTGGTAAATCTTGCCGAGCAGGAAGTCCAGCTGACCATTCAAAGATGCAATGATGGAATCGCCAGAACAATTAATGTAAAAGCGCTGACAGACGAAACCTCTGCGCGCTATCGCCAATGGGTTGAGCACAATAAAAAAATGGTTCACGAAGCAACTAACGGGCGCATTGGCTATGTGCATCTGCCCAATATGGGGCCGGTTGGTTTTGCAGAATTCCATCGGTATTATTTTCGCGAAATGGAGCGCGACGGACTAATTGTTGATGTACGATTCAATGGCGGCGGACATGTTTCACAGCTTATTCTCGAAAAGCTAGCCCGCAAAAGAATTGCCTATACAATTAAACGCTGGGGACAGCCGACTTCATATCCTCACAGCGCTGTTCTCGGACCTATGATAGCAATAACAAACGAATATGCCGGCTCTGATGGCGACATATTCAGCCATAGTTTTAAACTGATGAAACTCGGCAAATTAGTTGGCAAGCGCACTTGGGGAGGCGTAATCGGCGTTTGGCCGCGTCATCGCTTAGTTGACGGGACAGTTACCACGCAGCCCGAATTTTCCTTTTGGTTTGCTGACGTTGGCTGGAAAGTGGAAAATTATGGAACCGATCCTGATGTCGAAGTTGAAATTACTCCACAGGATTATCGTGAATTGCATGATCCGCAGCTGCAAAAATGCATTGAGCTTATTACTGAAGCGCTAAAGAATCATCCGGTTTCTATGCCAGCATTTGACAACAGACCCCGACTTGCGTTCCCATAATATTTGCCATAAAAATCGAATAAGAATACGAATAAAATCAATCTTTTTCTGATTAGAATACGATAATAGCTGTTTTGTTTTCCATATTTCTTCTTTGTCATATTCATATTTCTAACGCTTTATTTTTCATTACAAGATCAGATAATGAACACACAATTCGACTTCAATAAGATTTACAATATTGACTGTATTGAAGGCATGAAATTAATTCCTTCAAACACAGTAGATTTAGTGATAACTGCAATGCCAGCTCACAGCATAAACCGAATGCAACCATCGGTAACTTTCCGGCTTTTCGCACCGTAAATGCGGATAATTTAAAGGAGGGTTCTATAATTTAACACATTGTTATTCAAGTAATTATATGTATGTTTGTGTATTGTTTAACACGAAAACAATATGACATCACAAGAGTATAAACCAATGGCCAA
>JBDHXA010000007.1:0-49821 GCA_039810485.1 Chlorobiota bacterium
AAATTGGATTGTTGCACTATGACACTTAAACCAACGCTTTATTTATTTTATCCGTTGCACTTCAGTGTTGAATCCGCCCTGTTAAATATATTGATAATCCTCCAACCTTTATTGTTGTTCAAGCAGCGCAATAACTTCAACCGAAGCAGTGCCGGCAAACATATCGAGCGGCACAAGAAATGCCGTTACGTAACCAAACGATTTCCAAATTTTTAGAGATTTTGGCAGTTCTTCGATATTGCAGAATATATGAGCTATACGCATTGGTTTGCGTTCGGCTATTGCTTCTATAACCGCGTCATCCACTCCTTGCCGCGGCGGATCCAGCACAAAAATTTCTCTCGTTCGGCCATAAGGCAGCAATTCGGCAAACGTTTCATCATTGATGTATCTTTTATAAAATCGTGCTTTTTCTACGTTAAGCAGTTCAGCATTTTTCTGCGCTAAACGCACAGCATCTGCATCATTTTCAATGCCTATAACTCTTCCGCTTTTTGCTGCAAGCGAGATGGCAAAAAGTCCGTAGCCGCAAAACAAATCTACGAGCGGCTGTCCTTCAGGATGTAGCAGCCGTTCCACTTCGCAGGTAATGATAGGAAGCATTGATTGATTTACCTGCGAAAAAACTTTTGCTGAAACTCTGAATATTTTCCGGCCGGCAGAAACATCAAACAAGCCATTGCCAAATAAACGCTTCCAAGCGCCTCGAAGATTCTTTGCGTCAGAGTCGAGATAGTAATCCGAGCGTGTTTCGTCCAGAAATTCAAGCGCGGAGGTTATCGCAGGCATTTCTTCCGACAATTCTTTTACCCAATTGACTAATAATGCCGAAAATGCTGCGCTTCGCCTTGCAACATTGAAAATTATACAAAACTCAGTTGTAGAACCGCGAATAATAACATGAGTAAGCGAAGCAATAAATTTTCGGGCGGCCGGGCTTCGAACTGCTTTCTGCAAATAAGCATAAATGCGGCTATGCTCTTCAAGGTCGAGCATTGAGCGTTTGACTTCCGATCGTTCATCACCAAATGCAAGCATCGGACCTTGATGAGTTGCCAATACTTTGCGCTTTGTCGTTGTGCGATAAAATCGCGGCTTAGGCGTGGCAACAAGCTCTGCAAATTTGGAGATTTTATGTATCTGCGAGAACTCTGCAAGAGCTTCGCACTTTATCATTTTTTCTTCATCATAATCCAAAAGCGCAAGCGGCTCTGCGCCTCGCGGCAATGCAGTATGAGTCAAAATAATTTCGCTAAAGGCCAGCTTGCCTTGTCGAGAGTTCAATAATCGCGGCGGTGAATCGTAATTTCGACGTTTCTGCGAGTTTCTTTGAAAATCATCGTAATTATTTGGAGGTTTTGTGTGGCGTTTCATCTGTATAATGATAATATTGCTGGCTGCAACTGATGCAAATATTTTTTCAGCGGAGCAGCTCTCAGCTAATGAAATTCATGCAAAGTTAGTAAAAACAATAGCTGCATCCCAAGGTTTTAGCGCTGAATTTAGTGTTGCAAGCGGCAACGGGACTATATCTGGTACAGTCAAAGCGAAGCGTGGCAATAAATTTGTCATGAATTTCTGGGAACGTAAAGTTACGTGCAATGGCAAAACAGTATGGAATTACACGCCGGCGAAAAAGAGCGTAGTCATTGGCAAATATGATGCTTCCCAACAGCAAACCAACCTCGAATCCTTGTTTTTTACATTGCTTGAACGGTATGCGCCTATTGGCTTTAGCCGCAAAATCCAATCTAACGGCGGCAAATTTGATGTATTGAAATTGCAGCCGGCAAATTCCAATGCGCCGATTGATGACATTTCAGCAATAGAAATTTACCTGAAACCTAATACGGAAACAATCCAGAAAATTGGCGTTAAATTAGGTGGTCAAACTATTTACTATACTCTTTCACATCTCAAATTTCTTTCTTCGATCAGTGATTCAGAATTCGAGTTTTCAACGCCAAAAGGCGTGGAAACAGTGGATATGCGGTAGAGTTTGAAAGAATATTGTAATTCTAGCCCCAATGTATTGCACTTTATTAAGATATCTGCAATTATTACATTTATTTTTTGGAAAATTCCAAAAAACTCCGTAGTTAGCAATGTATTAGATTCGACTTTTCACCATATCGGAAGAATTAATCATGTATTTCCGATACTTTCTCGGCCTATGCGCCGTTATTATTTCAATGCTGACAAGCTTGCCGCTTGCAGCGCAAACAACTGACAGCGTTGTTCGCCGTCTGCCGCCCTCCGCCTACGAAGGCAGGCATTTCTTTGTCGGGTTCTTGCAAAATGAGGACTATATTCTGCAAGGCGGCTTGCATTTGCAGATATTTATTGCTTCGTCGCGCCCTGCCCGCGTGGGATTGAC
Source organism: Chlorobiota bacterium (assembly GCA_039810485.1). GTDB lineage: Bacteria > Bacteroidota > Ignavibacteria > Kapaibacteriales > UBA961 > JADZAA01. The sequence continues at coordinate 2,378 of JBDHXA010000007.1, forward strand.
ACCGCCCGGCTCTCGCATTGTCAATTATTTTAATCTCCAAAAAGACACCATAATAACGCTCGAAGTGGCGCAGCAAGATCTTGGCAATTACGAGTCCATCGAATCTGAATTGATTCGCTATAAATTAGCTGAAATAGTTGCTGATCAGCCAGTTACTGTCTATGCCATGAGCTCGCAAGCGCAATCTTCGGATGCTTACTCTGTGCTGCCTGTTACCGAATGGGACCGAGATTACGTCGCGCTTTCCATGCCGAATGACAATTATACAGACGACCCGAATGAATCCGAAGAATTGCTTGACATTAGGCAGTCGGAACTTTTGATAATGGCTGCTTACGACAATACATTTATTGTCGTGTCGCCATCAACCAAAACCGAACGCGGCGTTAGGCGCGGCGAATCTGTCAATATCACACTTAATAAAGGTCAGTGCTATCTTATAAAATCGAATAAATTTCTACTGCCGGGCGATGGTGATTTATCCGGCACTCTCATAAAGGCAGATAAGCCCATTGGCGTTTTAGCGGGCCATGTTCGCTCGAGTGTGCCGGCAATGCAGTATAATCGCGGCGAAGACAATAGTAAAGATCATTTATGCGATATGCTACTGCCGGTGCAAAAATGGGATTCTGAGTATGTTTCTATACCTTTTGATATTCTTTCCGCGCAAGGCGATTTTTTCAAAGTAACCGCCGCCTTTCCCAACACCGAAATAATGTACAGTGGCCCCGGAATAAGCGGGCGCTTTTCTTTGGCAAATCCCGGCGACACCGCTTCGTTGGACGGAATAAATATTCCTTTGGTTTGGACTGCCAACAAGAAGTTCTCGATAGCGCAATTCATGGAAACCAGCTTTAATCGAGGTGAGGTCTTCGATCCTGCCATGGTTATTCTCCCGCCAAGAAACCGTTATGTTTCCCGCGCTCTTTTTCAAGTTCTGCCAAATCCGGAATATAATCCACAGAAGTTCAGATATCATTATGCAGGGCTTGTAGTTGATGCAACTGCGCTCAACAACATAACGCTCGACGGCTATAAAGTTACGGATTTAAATAAAAATATTCTTTCACAGCTTATACCAACGCGCAATCTATATTGGGTAAATTTGAACCTTCCACCCGGAAAACATGAACTTCGAGCCGAAAAAGGTAAGTTTTCCGGCACAATTTACGGTGTTGGAATGAATGATTCGTATGCTATGACACTTGGCATTGCATTCGACAATCCCGACAGCGACACAATCCCGCCTATTGTTGCCTATAATACATATTGCGGCGTTTTAACAGGCGAAGCAACCGACAAGCTAAGCCCTGAAATGACCGGAATTTTTTCTGCAACTGTGCTGCAAAATTCAAATTTCAATTTTACAGTTTCGCCTATTGCAGACACTTCGCGCTTTCTGACTTTTACAGCCAAACCCATAGATCCCACAATAGACGGATACATTGTTATAGATTTTCGCGACAAAGCCGGCAATGGGCGCATAGTACGTCATACATACAATGCAATTCGTATAAACGTAGAAAAATCTGTCTCTTTTGGATCTGTGCATTGGAGAGATACTATGTGCAAGTCAATTACAATCCACAACATAGGCACCGCGGCAGTTCGCCTTTCAGGAATATCTCTTTTTGGCGATAAACGGTTGAAATTTTTCCCTGATATTTCTGCCTACTTAAAAGACAGCTCATTATCGGCAGGCGATTCTATTACACTGAATTTTTGCTTTTATCCTTCGGGTGACTCTACAGCGCTTTCATCAACTTGTCGCTTAAATCTGCCCTGCAATTTAACTCTCGACATTCCGATCAGCGGTAGTGTTATTGCACCCGGTATTATGGCGAATGGCTGGAATTTTGGCAAAGTGCTTATAGGCGATACGGCATGCGCTCGCGTAAAAATTTTGAACACAGGCAATATACCGATGATAATTACTTCACTATTGCTGCCTGATTCAACCATCTTTTTCTTTAAATCTAAAGGGCTTTTGCCAGATACTCTTGCTCCACATGATTCGTTGATTATTCCTGTTTGTTTTGCCCCGAAAGACCGGATTGAATATACTGAAGGCGGATTCGCGATAGATCAATTTAATGGACAAATAGGATTTACCGTAACTGGCCGCGGAATAGCGCCGCTTATTTTGCCGGCAGCCATAAATTGGGGCAAGCGAAGAGCCGGCTCTGCAAACGACTCTTTATTTTGGCTTAAAAATATAGGGAATACATCTGCAACAATTTCATACGGCGCAGTTTCCGGCGATGTTTCGGCATTTGTTACTACTGGAAGCGGCATTAAAAATTTTGAAATACAAGAAAACGACAGCGTTCAAGTGTCGGCTTCTTTTATTCCACCGCCAGACGGCGTTCGATCATTTTCGGCAACAGAGCATTACTCCGTAACGAACTGGCGTCTTCATCCGAAAGTTGATGCAACATTAGCTGGCGAAGGAACGCTTCCAGTTCTATCAGCATTTGACACTGATTTTGGAACTGTCCAAGTAAATAGAACACACGATTCAACAACTGTGTGCATTCGCTCGGACGGAAACGAGGCGCTAACAATTGACTCTATTTACATTGCCGGCGGCGATGCTACATCATTTATAATTTCTTCGGCTGAATTACGAAAAAAAAGAGTTGTTTCGCCTGGGGACAGCATAGTCATTCCGGCAACATTTACTCCTACAACAATCGGCTATAAAGAAATAATTTTGGCCGCAGTTCATGATGCCGCGCCAAATTTTCAACGTCGCACATCTCAATTTCGTTTCTATGGCAATGCTTCGCCAGATGATACATTGCAAGGCGATATGCAGCTAAAAATGAATGCCGGCACAATGCCTGCATGCCTCCGCCAGCCGATAGTCATGACAGTAAAGAATACCGGAAATCGAACATTAACAATAGATTCCCTTTATGTGATATCGCCTCAGCAAGCGGATTTAGCCATTGTCTCAACGCCGCAGCTACCGTATAGTTTGCCAAGAGATGAAGAAATAAGCGCTTCTTTTTTTGCAGTTCCAAAAGGCAATTTACCACTTGAACTTACATTCAGAGCAACGGCGTCGGCAGCCGGCATTTTTCTTGAAGAAAAACGCGAGATCATTCCGGTCATGCATAATACATCAGCAGAACTACATTTTAACAGTTCCTCGCTTCTACCCGGACAAAATGGAGATATGACAATAAACGGGACTATTGAAACATCTGACACGGTTCAGATTCATCCTTCAATTACCCTTACACTTCCCAGCAAAATGGCATTAATCAGCACCAATACTGCAAATTGTACTTTAACGGAAGGCCGTGAGTCGCGCATAACGCCTGTTGCTGTTGTGCAAAGCCAAAACGAAATACAGATATCATTTAGTGCTCCGCTAGTTTTGTCGCAATCAGCAAAATGGGAAATTACGCTGCCGTATCAATTAATGTTGAGCGAATTGATGAAGGCAGAATCCGAGCTAACATTCTACGATAAGCTTGGAGGTTGTTTTAATAATGCCAAAGCTTATGCAGCTTTTGATATTTCTCCAGTATGTGCTCAAATTATTCGAACAGTAAAGGCAATGACCGGCGTCTATATGCTTTTAGGCACATCGCCTCAGCCAGCCGACGCATCCATAGATTTACGATATTTATCACCAGAGCCGATGCTTGTTGATTTTACCGCTGTGAACACTCTTGGAACAAGCATTCCATTGGGAAAATATCTCTTGCCATCAACTGCTGGCGAAATTTCTCTTGATGTATCATTGTTGCCAGTCGGCGCATATCGCCTTATTGGAGAATCCAAAAAATATGGTATTCGAGATGCCAAAATGCTTATTATTTCACGCTAATTTTGTAATGTTGCATTCAATACATTTTATTTTGCAATAGTAGATGTTGTTTTTTTTACAAATGAAATAATTTATTTGTGCAACGGCAAACAAACTTGTAATTTTGAGTGCTTGCAAACTTGCAAATTCTTTTTAACTCTACAATTCGAAAACATAATTTTATTTTACGAACTTTAACCGGTGTTTTATCCCTCGAAAGGATTTAGGTTATGCGTCTTTTTCCGTGGTTATTTTTAATTTGTTTATCCACTGCGTTGCCGACAATATTGTCCGCTCAATCTGGTCAGGACGAAGATGAGTTGTCAAACCCGCTTGAGCCAGCCAAAGCTCCTCCTCGCATTTATTTAGGACCTGTTGCCGGATACAATCGCTCAATTCATGCCGGCGGTTTTCCTTCTGTTTCCGGCGACGCTTCATGTCCAAAATTTGAAACAGGCACCGAGAATGGCTATTATTTCGGTTTGACAGGCGAATATCTCTTAGGCGATCCTAAAAATTCAAAATCTTCAATTTTTGTTCGCCTAACTTACGATTATATGCCCGCTTATTTTACAGTACCGGGCGATAGATATCCGTCAAACATCAATGGTAAAGTTGTTTATTCTAACATAGAACATACTACGCGAATAAAATACCCGCTTTTTAATTTTGAAGCAATGTATAAGTTTAATATTTTCAAAGGATTTGGCATTACAGCCGGGCCGCAAATCGGCTTTGCCATAGGCGGCAGTCAGGAGCAGCGATTTTCGTTAGTTTTTGATCAGCAAAACCCTGTTCAATTCAGCAATGAAGATTTAACCAAAGTAGCACCACCGGTTGCAGGATATCAGCCCCAATTTACAGATGAAACACGCACATCCATTATCTTATATAAGGGTGATATTATCGGAAAAGAGTCGTTGCGATTTGCATTAGTCGCCGGCGTTCAATATGAAATACTGTTTAATAAAATGATACTTGTACCGCATGCTCTTTATAACTTTGGCATTACAAAATTGAATAATATCGGTGATAATTGGTCGGTAAGCGCTATCCAAATTGGTGTAGATTTGCGTCGCGCTTTCTAAATTTCACTTAACCATAAGCTTTTATATCAAGCGAGCGCAGAGTATTTTTTTGCGTTCGCTTTTTTTTGACAGTGTTTTACTTTGTGGTGCGATGGAACAACTTTGGTCTCCTTGGCGCTCTCAATACATTCAAAGCTTCGGAACATCAAATGAAGACAATGAATGTTTTCTATGTACGGCTGCCCGGCTTCACAATGAATATGAGGAACGATTGGTAGTAGCTCGCAGCAGCGCATGCTTGGTTGTAATGAATAAATTTCCTTACAATGCAGGACATCTTTTAATTGCTCCGGCAAGACACGAAGCCGACCTAGAAATGCTCCATCCAGAGGAGCTTACCGACATGATGATGCTTATGCGCAATACGTCAGAAGTATTGCGGCAAGTATATTCGCATCATGGATTAAACATAGGTGCCAATCTTGGTCGAGCAGCCGGCGCTGGTCTGCCCGGTCACTTACATTTTCACTTGGTGCCGCGATGGAATGGCGATACGAATTTTATGCCTATTTTGGCAGATGTAAAAGTTGTGTCGGAATCTCTGCTCGAAACACACTCTCGCATTTCGGCTGTCTTTACACAATTATTTCCGTCTTTGTCTATTGCTGATTCCGCATTATCAGATGATACTCCCTAAGAAATCGCTCGGCCAAAATTTTCTACGAGATGCCAATATTGCAGAAGCAATTATTCGCTCTCTCGAATGTAAAGCCGGCGACAATGTCATAGAAATCGGCCCTGGAACAGGTGCTCTTACCTCTCGGCTCGCACAACTTCCTATTAATTTGACAGCTATAGAGATAGACGCGCGTGCAATTGCCGGGTTGCATACATTATTTCCAGCCAAGGAATTTCCTAACACAGCAATTTACGAAGGAGATTTTTTGAATTTTAATATCGCCGGTTTGTTCAGTTCGAATGCGCGTGGGAAAATAGTAGGAAATATTCCATATTACATAACAGCCGACATACTTTTCCGCATTTTTGAACACGCAGAATTGCTCGACAGAGCTGTAATAATGATGCAACGAGAAGTTGCCGATAGAATTACCGCTCGTCCTCGAACAAAAGAATATGGAATTTTAACCGTAGCCGCTGCTTTTGCAACTCAACCGCTCTCACTATTTATTGTTTCGCCACACTGTTTTTATCCGCCTCCAAAAGTCAAATCAGCCGTTGTTTTGTTCGACTGCACTCGCCAATTATTACAGCCTGAGCGATTTCAATCGGTGATGAAACTTGTTCGTGCTGCCTTTAGCCAGCGTAGAAAGGTATTGGGCAATGCTTTAAAATCCTACTGTGTCGCCTCTCACACTATTCTGCCGCCGTCTGTTGCTCGCTGCCGAGCCGAAGAACTGACCCCGCAAGATTTTATTGATCTTTATGAAGAATTGCATTCATGACGAACAAAGCACATTATAAAACGCAGGAAAATCTTCCATTTACTCAAAAACGCAGTCTGTTGCGAACTATTGATATCTATTGTTTGTTTCAAATAATTGTCTACACAATATTTGCAATAATATTTTCTTCATACATCCCTGAATATCAAAGATTAATAGCAACAAATATATTACTGTGCTGCGGAATTATAGGATTAAATTATCTTTTGCTGCGACGCGGGAACTTTTTCTTTTGGTCGGTTAACACACTCATACTGCCGGGCATTATTCTTTTATTATTTATGCAGGTTTTTCATTACATTTCACCTCTGCATCATCGCGACTTCGACTCAGAGCTGATTGCTGCTGATTATGCCATTTTTGGCGTAAACCCTACATATTTTTTAGATTCCTATGCTTTCCCACTCCTTACAGAAATACTGCAAATAGCTTATGTTTTATATTTTTTTCATCCTATTGCACAAGGAATAGAACTCTATAAAGATAGGCGATACAATGAGTTGAATACGCTGATGCGTCAGATAACATTTGCATTTCTTTTGTCGTATCTTTTATATTTCTTTTTACCGGCAATCGGACCGAGATTCACACTACACAATTACGCTTCGACAAATACCGATTTACCCGGACTATGGCTGACGAATGCTCTCCGTTTATTTATTGATTCTGGCGACAATGTGGCGCTGGGGACGGCAAACCCTGCTTTGACTGTTCATCGGAATTGCATGCCAAGCGGACATACTATGATTTCTGTTACGAATCTTTTACTTGCGTTCCGATTTCGAGTAAAAGCACGCTACATATTGGCAGTGTTAACTGCATTACTTGTCATTTCAACGGTTTATTTGCGTTATCATTACGTTGTAGATGTTTTGGCTGGTCTGATTCTTGTTGGTATAGTGCTGGCAGTCGAACCGATAATTTGCCGCGCCCTCCTACGTCGCTATCTTTGTAGCGATGCTCTACCGGACTACATTGCGACGCGACAAAGAGAATAATTAGCTTCACATTTGCTAATGAAGCACTAATCAAAAACAATCATGCTTGCTAAACGTTTACCGCAGGAAGATGTTACAACTGCTGCATAAATGCCTGATGGAATTTCCAGAAATTCTAGAATAGCTGAAGAGCCATTATATTCGATGCGACGATGCGTTATAGGAACGCCTGCAAGTTGATATATTGTAATTACAGCGTCGGCTTGAGGGCATAAATCAGCCGTAATACGCAAGCGCTTTCCAGATAAGCTTGTAATCAAACCGGCAGAAATTGGAGTTTCAACTGATGATTGCGACGACTCGTCAAAAACAAAGAAACCGCGCTCGGTAGCCATATAAAGCCGTTCATCATTCTCGCCGGCAAATTTCATCATCCATACATTTTGGCGCAAACTGTCAATCCACTCAATATCGGTATCTATATTTTGCCAAACGGCTCCGCTATTCGTAGAGCGGCGAACTACACCATAGCCAGGCACACGAATGACCGAACCAAAATCGCCTGTATACCCTCCCACGAAAACATCGTCATCGCCATTGCGAGTTCGAACTGCAACTGTCCATAAGCTTGTGTCTGGCTGCCCGATACGTTTCCACGAAAAGCCGCCGTCATCAGTTCTGAATACTCCTCCGCTGGGACGATTCGGATAATACAGATATGCGACAACGGCATAGCCAATCATAGGATTACGCTTGCTGAACACTATACGCGGCACTTCAGAATCGTCGTGATTAACCGAGAGTTGTGCAATGGCAGTCCATGTTTTTCCTGAATCAATCGAGCGTTTTATTGTTCCGCCTTCCATGCCGGCGTAGATAATGTTCGAGCTGTCATCCCGAATAGTCAGCGTACTGAGATTTTCTTCAAATGGCACGCCTGCAGAGCCGACTGTATCCCATGTTATGCCTCTATCGTAGCTTCGATAGATATTGCAGAATCTCAAATCGGCAGCATAGACAGTATTCGGATTATGAGGATCATTGACAATCGCCTCGCTCGACGAAGTGAATGGACTGAGAGTTTCTATAACGACATCCCAAGTATTGCCATGATCTGCGCTGCGACGTACCGTACCGAAGCCAAGACCGGCAACAATAATAACGTTTGTATCCGCAGGATTGACATATACATTTGTAAATCGTGTAGTTGCTGTTTTGAAATCAACTACCAGCGTATCCCATGTAGCGCCTGCATCATACGAGCGATACAATTGCCGGCCAATGCCGCCGACATAGATAGTTTCTTTCCTAAGTGGGTTGATGCACAGACCATACGTCTCTTCAGCAATCAGCCGCTTCCATTGCTGCGCTTCAGCAACACAGAAAGTTGCGATAATGATCCATAAAATTGTAAGAATCTTCATTGAATTGCTCTCCATATTATCCTATGCAAAAATACAAAAAAGGCGTTCTTTTGAACGCCTTTTTTGATAGAGACAATTTATACAGAGAGCATTACAATATAATAAATAGTTTAATTTCTTAATGAATTACGCTAAAAGGAGCAAGCGAGCGGACCCCTCCGGCATTCAATACGACATTATAAATGCCGCTTGGCAAATTGACGGACTCAATATCGGCTGTAAATGTGCCGGACTGCATTGTTTCATTTACAATAACTGCAACGGTTTGACCGACAGAATTTACAATAGATATTTCAACTTTTGCAGCGCGATCAATAGAAAATGTCATTTTTCCGGTTTCCGTTATTGGATTGGGCGCTACGCTTTGTATTGCCATCGGCTGGGAGCCGCCAATTTCTTCAACCGAAGTAGATCCCTCCAAACTTGCATTGATGTATGTTTCATTCGGATCGTCATCGCCCTCATACATGCCGCCAAGAACAAGCGAGTAATTCGTTCGGAAACCCTTATTGGCAAGCGACGGAAATGCGGCGGCAAAATCTGGCGAAGCGTTATAGAATCCAATACTTAGAGCGCGCAGCAAGGAATCTCTATCATCCTTAGAATACCCTGCCGGACGTGTGATATAAGCCCCATAAATACGAGAATCTTTTTTAACGCCCCATTCAAACGTGCCAAGCCAGCGCATAGTATCCTTCTGCGAAGTGGGGCGCAGCATAAATGCTGATCCTGTATGAGCGGGAATTGTGAAGCTTTCAGGAGTTATCACAAGAGGCGTAATGCTGTTATTTTGAACTCTTACATTAATTGAGTCCCCTTTAATTGTAATTGGCTGATTACCGATAAAATTATCAAGATTTTGGTCAAAGCTGCGCACTACCAACGTATTAAAATTGTCTAATGTCTGATCTACAGTTACTGGATAGAGCAGAACATCGTTGAGTACCGGTTTTTCTACAACTCCATTATTTGTCGGCTTGAACGCAAACATTACAATAGTATCAACTACAAAGTTACCTTTCATTGGCGGCAAGAATTGAGCCAAGCCGACAATTTGGCCGATATTACCGATAGTAGCGCGATATGGGAAATCATACAATCCTGTAAAAGCAAAATCTTTATCAGGATTCGTTTTTGATTTAATGGTTACAGCCGAGTCGGACTGATCTATTTCTGTGCGAAAGACAACTCTATTGGAAGCGACTCCCTGAAGGAATACAGGTGAAGCATTCGACGAAGAAGGGGGAGCAATATACTTGGATTGACCGGCGGAAATATATTGCGCATACGCAGGCATTTGCTCGGCAAGTGCTCTCTCCATTTGTTTTGATACGTTTAGCTTTAAGAAAATGCGCTTTTTTGTTTGCGCATTAGAGATGTTGACCGCCAGAGCGACAACAAGTAAAAAGAGAAGAATTTTCCTCATAAACAACCTTAGAAATTTAATGATAAATCAGTGAATACTTTCTATGTATGCGAAAGACAAAACTACGGACAAACCATAAATTTAACAAAGTTTTTTTCCTTTTAACTAAAAAAAGCAGAAAATGCAAAATCGTTAACTTTTGGTAAGTTGCATTGTTTTTTAAAAAGAAACGAATAATTTTTGTACAATAATCCTAAAAATATAATGGAGAATGCTCTTCGTGCTGCTCTTGAATCAATTATTGATCCCGATCTGAAACAGTCGCTCGGCGCGCTTAGCGCCATAGAAGAAGTACGAATCAATGACAACTCTGTCGAAATTTACCTCGAACTTGTCCCGCCATTGCACTACATAGGCCTGGCAATAGACGATGCTTGCCGCAATGCGGCTCGCTCTATTGCAGGCGATAATGCAAATGTTACAATATATGTTCGCCCTAAATCCATACCGCGCATCGCGCAAGCCAATGTGCTGCCCGATGTGCAAACTCTTATTGCAGTTGCTTCAGGCAAAGGCGGCGTGGGCAAGTCGACAGTGGCTTCGAATATTGCAGCGGCATTGGCTCAAAAAGGAGCAAAAGTTGGGCTTTTAGATGCTGATATTTACGGTCCTAGCGCTCCAACAATGTTTGACCTTGCGAATGAGCAAATGCGCGCAGAAAAATTAGACGACGGAACTGTTGTCGGATTTCCCAATGAACGATACGGCGTAAAAGTTGCCTCCATTGGATTTGTAATGCAGCGCGATCAGGCGGCAATTCTGCGCGGCCCGATGCTTGCCGGCTATTTTTCCACACTCGTTGGGCAAATGCAGTGGGGAGAACTCGACTTTCTAATTTTTGATTTGCCTCCCGGCACTGGCGATATTCAGCTCACTCTTACTCAGCGTATTCCTCTTACCGGAGCAGCGATAGTAACAACTCCGCAAGAAATTGCGGTGGCAGATGTGCGGCGAAGCATATCTATGTTTCGCCGAGTCAATGTAGATGTATTAGGAATCATTGAAAATATGAGTTGGTTCTCGCCGCCTGACATGCCAGACAAAAAATATCCAATTTTTGGCGAAGGAGGCGGCCGTGCAATTGCCCAAGAAGCTGGCGCAGTATTGCTCGGCGAAATTCCAATCACAATGTCGACAAGAGCCGGAAGCGATGAAGGTTTGCCTGTTGTACTTAATCCCGAAGAATTTCGTCAAGCAGAGATAATTCGCACAATAACTGCAAAATTAGCCCGCGAAGCGCGCCGCATTCACGCTAAGCGCATAGGCGGACAAACAGTTGCTATTTCTCTATAATCTATCAACAACTTGCGTGGAAACTGAATCACTTCCCATTGAAGAGAAAATCGAAGCAGCACTTGAACAAATTCGACATTATTTGCAACAAGATGGCGGAGATGTGGAATTTGTGCGCTTTGAAAAAGAAACTGGCGTGGCAGAAGTGCGCCTAACAGGCAATTGCAAGGGTTGCCCCATGTCGCAAATGACTTTGCGAGGCGGCGTTGAGAGGCATTTGCGGCGTATTGTGCGCGAAATTAAGCGAGTTGAATCAGTTCAGTAACTCAAACAACTTTATGACCGCTAAGAGATGCATTTGAGTATGCAAACTGTTCATCTGCATCTCTTTCATTTTACAGCATAATATTTTATCGCCGTAGTGCAGCGCGAGGCAACGCAGAATTTAGCTCAATCTTCAAACTTGCATCAAAACAATTCCAAACTTTCTCTATATTCACCACATTAATGCAATCGAAACGCCATTTCCTTTATATGATGGCGAAATATGAATGGAAATATTCTCGCTAACATTAAAATCGTAGAGATGCGCATCGGCATAAGCGTCTATGGTTGCGGCAATATATGTGATAATGAGAAATAAACCCGATAGATCGCGCTGATCGCGGTAAAACTCCCGTTGTCTTCGCAATAATGAAATTTCAAGCGCTGTCTTGCCGGCGGCAACTGCTGCATCTGAGGCATTCGATCGCTCTACAAAAGATGAATTATTGGAAATTATGCCGTAAATACAACCGCCGGCAATGCCGGCAAAAAGCGGTGCTTTCCAATACTTCTCCGTATAAACTTGTCCAAGGCCGGGACAAGCCAAAGAATATAGTATAGCGGTCGACGGAGATTTTTTCATCGTGAATTCTTTTTGCACGACTGAAGCTGACTCTGCCCGCACTGTCAGAAAAGCAGAAATTGCAATCAGAACAACTACTACTCTTCGCATACGGCAATTACTTCAATTTCTACTAAAGCATTTTTAGGCAGACAAGACACTTCTACCGTAGAACGTGCAGGTTTAGATTCTCCAAAAAATTCTCCATAGACCGCATTTACTGCTGCAAAATCATTCATACTTTTGAGAAAAATTGTTGTTTTTACAACATTTTCAGGTGTGCATCTGGCTGCGGTTAAAAGTATAGAGATATTTTTCAGAACTTGAACAGTTTGTTCTGCTGCTGTTTCGCCGCACATAAGCCCATCATTGCCAAGCGCAATCTGACCAGAGAAAAAGATAAATGAACCTTGCGCCTTGACGCCTTGCGAATAAGGGCCGATAGGCGCAGGAGCATCTGATGAAAATATAACAGATTTTTTCATAGAAACCTTTTGATATGAAATTTTAGTAAAATATTCAAAGCAATCTATTGGCTTTATCGTTTTATAAAAACAAACGTTATGAAGAATTGAATTAGAGCGGGGCACAATATGATGCTGTTGATTTTTGGGGCAAAATGACAAACTAACCATTTTATGAAGGCAGTTTTTTTGAAAGAATGAGAGTATTGCGCATTGTAGAAGCTGAAGCAGCTGTATAGGAAATAGCATCCATCACTTTGCGCATAATATAAATGCCAAGCCCGCCGCTTCGAAACATTTTAAAATACTGCTCCATATCAGGAGAAGGCACTGAAAGAGGATTAAACTCAGCACCTGAATCGGCAATGAGTATGTTAAATTGCCCGTTCTTGACTTGAATTGCCAAACTTACATTTTTTGAACAATCGTTTTTATACGTATGGCGGATAATATTTGAGCAAGCTTCGTCAGTTGCCAGCGCAATAAGACCTGCCTGCTCCTCCGAAAATCCCCATTGCACTGCATAGCGCCGCACAAAATCACGGATGCTTTCAAGAGAATCTGCCGTGCCGGCAACCTCTATCTGCGCAATGCATTGTTCATTATCGAATACTGACATAGCAATCCCGCCGTTCATGGAGCAAATTTTGCAAGAGCATCAATCTCATTTTCCGATATGTCGAACAGCATCGGAAAACCAAGCAAATCGAATACTGTAAAAATTTTAGGTTTCATTTCAGTTAGTTTGATATCGCCGCCGTTTAGCCGCACATCTTCTATAAAAACCATAAAAACGCCAAGTCCGGCGCTACTGATATAATCAAGTCCGCGAAAATTCACCAAAATATTATGCCGTCCGGTCTTTATAAGATTATCAAGCGATGACTCAAGCTGCGGCGCAGTGTGCATATCTAAATATCCGTGCAGATACAATTTGTCAATTGACGTATCTTTCTGATGTTCGATAGTAAGTTTAGTTGTCATAGACATAGAAACAATTCTGTCATACTGTCTGTTTTTTCTTGCAAGTTATTAAATTATATGCAATGTTGAAGCAGCAATCTGTAAAATATTTTCACTTTTCGCTGAAACAGGCGCATCCAAATCATGTTCAATCAAAACTTTGCTTGTATTTCCTTTATACACAATTGCCAGCGCTGTAATATCATCGTGCTGCTCTATGCAGCCTGCATGGTGCGCCACCGCATCTTCAACCGCTTTCAAAATGCTTGTGGCAGAATCTGCGGCAGGCGAACGTAAAACGTTAAGGAGCGGCTCATAGCCAAGTTCATCACTGTTTTGATTTCTACTTTCGCTAATGCCGTCGGTAAAGAGCAGGCAAGCATCGCCAAAAGTTAACGGCATGGAAAACTCTTCTAAAGCACGATTGAATAATTGCGGCGACACCAACCCTATTCCCATGCCTTTCGGCGTAACAACTGCAACGCCGCCATGCTGTTTTATCAATGCAGGCATGTGTCCGGCGCGAGCAATAGTAATCGAAGCGGGATTTTCTCGCAACACAACACATTGCAAAGTGATATAAATCTGCCTTTCGATGCTCCCAAACAGAGTAGCGTTTATCCGCATTAAAAAATCACGCGCGCCGGTAACCTCGCACGCGAGCGCCAGCACGGCTCCCTTCAGCTGAGCCATGTAAAATGCTGCAGGAATGCCCTTGCCAGAGACATCGCCTATAAGAATACATAAGCTGCCATCGCATAATTTTACCATGTCGTAATAGTCGCCTCCAACTTCATAAGCTGGGTGAGACATAGCTGCAATGTCAAAACCATTGACCGATGGTATTTGTTGCGGAAGCAATCGCTGCTGAATAGCATGCGCGACAACCATTTCACGCCTTATGCGCTCGTTTTGCATCGAATCGTGAAGCAAACGCGCATTTTCTAATGCAATACTTACATTGTCGCGAAAAGCGGCTAGAAGGCGCATATCATCGTATTCAAAACCGTAGCTTTCTGGCTTGACTACAATCAGAGTGCCAATGCGAGAATTGCCTGACAGCAAAGGAATTGCAATCAACGATTTGACAAAAGCTGCGGCGGAGCTTCCTAGCGGCGCAAGTTGAGGATGCTCTTCAAGCGATTCTATCAAAAACGACTCTGAGCAATTAGACACAACAGAATCAAAATCACTATTGATATGCAGCCATTCTATTTGACCATGCGATATTCCTATCGGCGCAGCTATAATGCGTTCTTGTTCTGAGCGCATTTCTATCCAGGCGGCAGACGCATTGCACACATGGCGCGCGCGCTCAGTAACAATTTCTGTTAGCTTTTCAACATCTATTGTTTCCGCCACAATTCTATTTAAATATGTCAGCGAATCTACTTCTGAATTGCGACGGTCCACCACTCTTGCAGTCGGCAAAGCCATTAAAGATGCAAACGCCAAGCGGCCGCAATAGACGCTTGCCAGCAACGATGAAATCTTAAAAAACAAATAGAGAGAAGGCAGAAAGAAATCCAAAGCAATATCAAAATCAGTTGCTTGAATTGTTATCCAAACTGAAAATGTTGTTATGCATCCGGCAGTTCCAAGACCAAGCAGCCGTCTTTTTTCGCGAGAAGTAAGAGCATCAACCCATTGCATTTTACGAATATTCAATAAACCGACAACCAATAAATAGGCAGTTGCCGAAACATCTAACATTGTTGAAGGTTTCCCTGATAGCGACAGCAAAAATTGCAAAACAAGAGCTGCGCCAACACCGATCAGCATAATTTTAGTAAGAACCAGTGTCTTGGGATGGCGGCGCAGTTGAGTAACGCAATAGTGAAGCGAAAACAGTGAAAATGAAGCAAAAACAATACATGCTGCAACAATGTCGTAAATAATCGCTGAAAATACATTTGCAGGCAATGTGTGATTTGCCAAAGTTACCATGCCGGCAAGAATAGTTCCAAGAATGATTATTAAGCTGATATATATGACAGATTTTAACCTTGCCGAAATAAACTCGGAAAACTCTTTGCCGTTCTTTTCCGCGATATTATCGCATTCATAACGATAGTAAAAATAGCCGGCAATAGCGGCTGCCATCAGCGACAATGAGCTTGTGATTACACGCTCCACATCGGTATAGCCGGTGCTGACAAATGCAATGTCTAGCATTACTCTGAAAATAAATGCTAGTGCACCTGCAACGCGAAGCATCGGCAAGAGATAAGCGGATAATTTTTGCGGATAATTTGTAAAATCTAAGAAATTCATAAGCCCGAAAATTGTGTGCGATGCAAACTACGCAGTAACTTATTCTATTGTTGCATCATCTTACATTTATTGCGACTGCAAAGAAACTTCTTTCATTTCACACATATTAAAAGTAAACCATTGTGCTTTTATGTTTATCTATTATGATAACAATTACAAACAGCGCATAAAATAACAATGGATTGCGATGCGAAAATACATTTTTTCCTTATGAAATACGGAGAACAGCCATGAAAGTTCTAAGCAATGCTATTGTGATGCTTAACTGCGCCATTTTTACTATCCTTATTGGATGCGTATCCACAAACGGCACACGTTCAGATTATTTCGGCTACAACAATTCGCCGCGTCAATCAGAACAAACATCATCGCAATCTGAAGACCGCTCATGGAGCAACCCCATACGAAGCAATCAATCAGTCGTTTCTACCGACTATTACGCTGTAGATAGAGCTTCTTACGGATATATTCCTGTTATTGTTCCATGGTGGGACAGTTATTATGCATGGCCTGGATTTTCAAGATCGGGCATTTCTATTGGTTTCTACTATGGAAGTCCTGCGTATTATTATCCGCCTTTTTATCCTTGGTATTCTCCTTGGTACGATTACAACCCATTCTATGGCGGAATTTGCCGCTATCCATATTACACGTCATGGCATCGCCCGTGGTACAATGACTCTTGGCGTCCGGCAGCTCCGTATGTGCCTGTGCGCACAGGGACTCGCGACTTTGGCTCACATCGCGCTGATTTTACTCCAGCAAATAACAATAACGGTAGAAATAGCGGTTCGTCTGACATAATCACATCGGGAAATCGCTTGAGAACCGGTGCTGCGAAAGACGCCGATATTCCCAATCAGATTGAATTGAAAGATCAAACATCCAATCGCACTAGAACAACTAACGTTAAAAGCGCAAATATCCCTAACGAAGTGAAAGTGTATGAGAAATCGCGCACTCGTGAAAATGTGCAATATGAACCGCAGGTAAATTCTGCTCGCACTAATCGTTCAAGAGAAGCAGTCGCTACGCCGCCTGCGCCTCGCTATTCTCCAGCACCATCAACAAATACACATAGAAGAAAACCATGAGAAACTCATTGATGCCGTTTATTATACTATTTGCAGCCGTCTTTTTCTTTGGCGCAAGCTTTGCACAAGCGCAATTTATCGAAGATGCTCTCCGATTTATTCAAGATAATGGTTATGTCACTGCAAGAGCTGGAGGTTTAGGCGTTGCATATAATGGCATAGCTGATGACTTTGCTGCAATAAGTTATAATCCGGCTGGACTTGCATTGGTTCAAAAAAACGAGCTAACATTCGGACTGGATTTTATACGGCAATCAACTTCAACATCTTTTTGGGGCAGGCAAGAAACTCTCGGATCGAACACTGCTTTTCCAACGCATATAGGCATTGTTTCGCCATTTTCAACTAAGCAGGGGAATGCGGCAATTGCCATTGGATATGTTTATGAAAATTCTTTCTTTAACACATCCTCATTTGGCGGATTCAATCCTATTTCATCCATAGCGACGTCGCTAATGAATGAAACTTCAAATTTAGGAGATAACCTTGCATTTCAAACATATATGGCCGATACGGTTGGCGGAGGAACACTCAAAACTCCAATTAAAGACAGCGTATGGCAGCAGGGTTTTATACGTGAGCGCGGCGGTATTCATAATCTTTCAGGCGGTGCGGGCTTCGACCTTACTCCTAATGTGTCAGTAGGATTTACAATTACCGGAAAATGGGGGTCTTACTCTTATTCAAGAGAATATCAAGAACGCGATATTCTAAATATTTACAATACTTTCGACAAAGTTAATTTTACATCGGTTGATTTTAACAATCTAATTTTAAATGAATCCATTACGCAGAGTATAAGCGGCATTGGAGGCGCAGTCGGCATCATGGCTCGGCTCGAAGATTTTCTTCGCTTCGGCTTCACAGTAAAAACCCCGACGTTCTATCAGATTGACGAACATTTCAATCGCGACCTAACAGCAAATTTTGACAATGGAGACCAGAATAAAGCCGAGCAGCCGGAAACGCGCAATTCCTACAATATAACGACGCCATTTGTCTTTAGCGCGGGGATTTCATTGCACCTCAAAGATCTAACTTTCGCAGTCGGCGCTGAATATCGCGATGTTACTCAATTGCAATTTAGCGATGCAGCACCTTCGGTTGAACGACTGAATGTGGAAATGTTAAAAACGCTTGTTGGTCAAACCGTTTATGGGTTTGGCGCTGAGTATGAAATTCCTGAATCGCCATTTGTTGCACGAGCCAGCTACACAGGAATTACATCGCCTTACGGTCGTGATATTGCCGGCGCAAAAACAGATGTTTTTGCGCTCGGTGGCGGTATTTATCTTGCTCCAAATGTTCGCGTGGATATGCTCTTTTTGAAATCGGATGTATCAGAGATTCGCGCAAATTACGGTGATGGATCTCAATCGCAACATATTGCCACGATGAGTCCTCTGCATATTTCTGCACAATTATGTTATCGGTATTAAGCGCAAACACTAACTTATAATCTCTAATGCTGACGCGGGAGCGTTGCCTCGATCTGTGTGATTGTTCGCCCTGTGTCATCGGGCTGATCTTGCGGTTTCGGCTCTGGCGGCGGCATCAATAGCGGCACTTTATCAAGCGAACGCATCAGCGAATCAGCTTTTTCTGGAAAGAGATAGCGTTCAATTAGCTTTTGTGCTATGGGAGCGGATATTGCTCCGCCGTATCCAGCATTTTCCACCATGACACAAAGAGCAATTTTAGGATTATTCATGGGCGCAAATGAGATAAACCATGCATGATCTTGTCCGTGATTGTTTTGTGCCGTACCAGTTTTACCGCATACATCAACTCCCTCTATACGCGCGGCGGCGGCAGTACCGCCAGGCACATTGACTACGTCGAACATTCCTCCGCGGATTACATCAAAATACTCTGAATTTATTGGTAATTTTCGCGAAGCATACGATATTGTTTCAGTGCGTTTTAGCGTACGATTGTAAATTGAGCGAACAATATGCGGCTGGTATATTGTTCCTTTATTAGCTAAAGCAGCACAATATACAGCCATTTGTGTTGGAGTAACTCCTAATTCACCCTGACCAATTGCAAGGTTTACTAAGCGTCCCTCCGTCCATCCTTTTACGCCATACCACTTGTTCATTCGCTCGATGGAAGGCAATATGCCGGGAGAATCCTCAGGGATATCAAGATGAGTTCTATCGCCAAAACCAAACATACGTCCATATTTGGTGAAACGCTCCATTCCAAGTTTTGGGCCTAAATTATAAAAGAATGAATTGCATGAAACATGAATTGCCTTGCGTACTGTTACCGCTCCGTGGGCATGATTATGATGACATTTCCAAGTACGATTCCCATAAGTAAATCCGCCTGTGCAATTATAGACGGTAGAAGGCGTAATGATTCCCTCTTGCAAAGCGGCTGCCGCCATAAGCATTTTCCAAGTAGAGCCGGGCGGATAGATAGTTTGAGTAGCGCGGTTAAAAAGCGGATTGCCTTCGTCTTTCAAGAGTTTAGCATAGAGATTACCAGCTGTGCGCCCGCTAAATTCACGCAAATCAAAATCGGGCTTGCTGACAAATGCCAACACTTCGCCATTGTTGGGATCTATTGCCACAACTGCACCTCTCTTGCCGGTCAAAAGTTTTTCTGCCAGTTCTTGCAATCCTTTGTCAACAGCTAAGTTAAGATCAAACCCTTCTTCTGAGGTCAAATCATTTACGCCTTGCCTAAAACTCTCTACCTTTTGCCCGGTAGAAGTTACCGCTACGTATTGAGTGCCTTTTGTGCCGCGTAAAAATGGTTCGTAAGTTTTCTCCAAACCAGCATAGCCGATAATGTCTCCGGGCTGATAATAATCGCCTTCTTTGGCTAGTTGCTTTTCGCTGATTTCTCTCGTATAGCCAATAGTATGCGACATATTGCCTTGAAAATCAAAAAGGCGCTTTGATTCAACGACAATATCAACGCCTGGCAAATATTCGTGATTTTCTTCGAGAGCAGCTATAATTTCAAACGATGCGTCGCGATATATTTTATTCGGCTTAACACGTGAAAACTGCATGGCTCGATCATATTCGCTGCGTATTGCTGCAGTGTCCATGCCCAGAATTTCTCCGAGCAAAGGAGCTTCAGCCATGTCAAATTCATTAGGAGTGATTGTAATGGAAAATGAGGGCGAATTATGGACAAGCATCGCTCCGTTACGATCGAATATATTGCCGCGAAACGGCTCTATTGTGATTTGCTTAATTGCCTGTGTTTCAGCTCGCAAACGGTAAACGTTTCCTTGGATAATCTGCAAATAACCCAAGCGCAAAATATATAGAGCAAGGATTCCGAAAACAACCGAAAGAAAAATTAACCGGCGCTGCGGCGAGCCGAATTGTTCTTCACCGCCTATATAAGTTCTCATAGCAACAAAACTAACTACAGTTTAAAATACGATGCTTACGTGGTGACCGGAAGCATATAAGCAGCATAAGTGGAATCAGAGTTTTGTTGACGCTCAAACATTTGTCTTCGTGCTTCAAGAGATTCGGCTACGCTGAATAATCCTATGAAGAATGTTGTAATAAATATGCCCTCTCGCTGATCAAACAACGATCCCATAATATTTATAACGAAAGCATTAACTAGTCCGCAGCCGATGCAGCTATACAGTATTCTTGCAGAAATATCGGCTGTTTTCCTTGCCCGCAGCAACGATGCAAAAGCAAAATATGCAAGAATGCCATAAAATAAGCCAGCCATTGGCACGCCGATCAAATATGTAAGCGTTAAATATCCGTTATGTCCATAAATTGTAACGATATGCCGCTTATCTAACAAATCATAACGCAAATGCTCTTTTTGCAAGCCATTGCCGCCAAGAGGGTGTTTTACAATACCTGTCATCAACGACTCGTTTTCCATTGTGCGCGAAAGATATGATGGATCGCTTGAAATATTCGAGCTTGAGCTGAAGCGAAGATTAATAATTGTAACAGCCATGTTCGCAATACGCGGAACAAAAACAAAAGCTGATGCAATCAATATAACGCTGACTCCGCCAGTATACACTATAAACTTCAGGCGCTCGCGAAATGGTAAAATAACTGCAAGCACTACAACAGCAATACTGACACTTATCCAAGCAGTGCGCGCCATTGATACAATAACCAATGCTGTAGACAGGACAAAAAAACTAAGCCATAATAATTTTTTAATTCGACCTTTATCAAGCAACAGACCGGTCAAGCAAACAATAATAAACATTGAGAAAAGAAAACTTGCGCGCCGAACGCCGCTGTAATAAATCTGATTAGCCCATTTAAAATTTAGAACGCGCGTTTTATATTCGTAAAGATATGTTACACCTGCCCCTAGCCCCAGCACTCCCCACATAATAAACAGCCGCCTTAAGTCGCGCTCTTCCGAAAAGTATTCTCGAATAGGAAAATAGTAGAAGAATAATAAGTAATACTGCCAGCCGCGCACCCAAAGCATAGGCTCTACATCATTAAAATACGCCACAAAAAAATTAAGAGGAAGAAGCGCCATAAAAAGCAAGAATATGCGATCGGCTTTGGTTCTGACGAGCTTTTTTCGGCGAACAAATATTTGCCAAATGAACCATGCGAAAAGAGAACAATGATAGAATAATCCGAATGCGATCTCCTGACCTCCCAATCCATTTCCAACGGCATCATCTTGATTAGCGTTAAAGAAAAAATATAGCGAAAGTACGACTGTATAAATCCATAATTGCGGCTTTCGCAGAAATGCTGTCAGCAAGCCGATTCCTCCAACCACAACAATAAGTATGAGCCAATAATTATACCATAGCGCCAGAGCCGTTAGTGCTGCGCCAAGAATAATAATTATAAATGAAAACAAAGCGTTTAAGCTGCTGCCAAACGACTTGTCGCCAAATTTTTGCATTCTTAATGATGTGTTCATATCATGCTAAAATAGAAGCTATATCAGTGCGAATGCAATTATTTTCTTGCAGAATTTCAGCGGCAAATTTATGCAATTGTTTATCTGAAATTGCTGTATAGCGCTCGAGTATAGTGTTTACTCTTTCCGGCTCTTTCCAAATCAGCGTTTGCGCTGTTACTGCATCAGCAACGCCTGCTGCCGTTTGAAGCGAGAATGCCAACGATGTGGTCAATCCATTCCTTGCTTTTTCAATTTCTCGCGGTAAAATAGGTTTTTTTAGCAAGGAGTCAATTTCTTCTTGAAGCGCATTGTATAATTCCTCGCAAGTAACTTCCTGATTTGCGCCTATTGCCATAAATGTCAATAATGAACTATGCTCGCGAGCATCGGGAAAGACCATCACCGAACTTGCAATTTGCCGATTTCGCACCAATGCCTCATATAAACGCGAACTTCGTCCATCTCCTGCTATCGAAGCCAGCAAAGCGCCGACAAGATGTTGTTCATCTAACATGCCGCCATAATGATACGACAGAACCACAGCCGAAAATGGAACATTATCTTGTGTTCTGATATGGCTAGCGCGGCGATATTCAGGCAGAAATCTATTGCGGGGAGTTGCAGTTGATGATGATTGTATATCGCCAAAATATCGCTCTACAAGCATCATAGCGTTATCAGGATCTACATCACCGGCAATTACAACACAAGCATTGTCAGGGCGATAAAATGATGCAAAGAAATCTTTTACATCATCCATCGCAGCTGCCCCAACGTCTTCTTTACTTCCGTGAACTTCCCAACTGTATGAGCAGTCCGGCGAATAGGCGGCGGCGGCTTGATCAACTCGCCAACGGCTGTATGGCTGATCTTCGACCGTTTGCCCGATTTCCTCAATAATTACTTTTTGTTGTGTTTCGAGCCCTATTTGCTGAACGCCAAATTGCGACATCCTATCGGACTCTAACCAAAGCGCCAAATCTATCTGATGCGAAGGAACAACCTCGTGATATACTGTATGATCATACGAAGTATAAGCATTGCACTGACCTCCGGCGGACGACACATAAGCATCAAACTCTCCTCTTGCCACATGTGTTGAACCGTCGAACATAAGATGTTCGAACAAATGAGCAAAACCTGTTTTGCCGCGCCGCTCGTCGAAAGATCCAACCTTATAGCCCACGCTAAGGCATGCTACAGGCGATTTATGATTGGGTGAAGCCACAACGTGCAAACCATTGCTTAGTTTTCGTTGAATAATCGGAATATGTATTGTAGCCATTTTTTCTTTAAAACAATAATGAATAATGCGAGAAAGTTAAAAACTTACAATTTTAAAGCGTGGCAAACAAATCAAATTCAGCGGCATCATCTACTTCCACCGTAATAAAATCTCCGGTGTTTAATATTTTTTCAGAGCGTATATATATTTCATTATCTACTTCCGGCGCATCAGCTTCGGTGCGACCCTGATATTCGCCATTTATAATGCCATCAATCAATACTTTTTGCTTCGTTCCTATTTTTAATCTATTTTTCTCACGAGAAATTTGGCGCTGCAATTCCATAATCGTTGACTTGCGTTCTTCTTTTATTTCGGCAGAAATAGGATCGCCGAGTATATCAGCATACGTATCGTCTTCCTGCGAATACGTGAAAACTCCCATTCTGTCAAAACGTGCATCACGAACGAATTCATACAATTCGGCAAAATCTTCTTCAGTTTCATTCGGATAACCTACGATGAATGTGCTGCGAAGCGTAATGTCTGATATTACTGATCGAATTTCACCAACCAATTCTTCGATGGCGCGGCGAGTAACTCCTCGGCGCATTGATTTAAGCACATCATTCGATGCATGCTGCATCGGTATGTCGAGATATTTACAAATATTAGGACGCTCTGCGATCACCGGTAATGTGTCAAGCGGAAATTTTGCCGGATATGCATACATCAAGCGAATCCACTCAGCGCCTTCCACATCGCTCATCCGCTTTAATAAATCTGCAAGAGTGCGCTTTCCTGCCACATCCATTCCATAATACGTAGAATCCTGAGCAACTACAACAAACTCTTTTACTCCTTGACGCACGAGCGATTGCATTTCACGTATTATATCTTCCTCCGGCTTGGATCGGTGTTTGCCTCGCATGATTGGAATAGCGCAAAACGAACAAGGATGATCGCAGCCCTCAGAAATTTTAAGATAGGCATAATGTCGGGGAGTTGACAGCTTGCGTTCGCCAAGCAAATTATATTTCAAATCGGACGAAAGTACTTTCAATACATTAGCGTATGCTTCAGTGCCAAAGAAATGATCAACTTCCGGTATTTCGCCGGCAAGGTCATCACCATAGCGAGCCGACAAACAACCCATGACAATTAATTTTTGCAAAGAACCACGCTTTTTCAGAGCTGCAGCTTCCAATATGGTGTTGATGCTTTCTTCTTTAGCCATATCAATAAAACCGCAAGTATTGATAATTAAAGCATCTGCTTCATCAGCAGATTTTGCAAGATTCATATTGTTGGCTTGCAAATGTCCGGTTAGAATCTCAGAATCAACGGTATTTTTACTGCATCCTAATGTAATGACCGACACGGAAAGAGGCGCATTTATTTGTTTCTTATGTTGAGTTTTCATAAAAAATACTTTTAGAACAAATTTAAACTGCAAAATTCGTTAAAAATATTCGATATGTTGATGTCAAAGCAATGATGAGAAAGCAGATTGCCTGCTTATTTATTGGAATGTTCTGCCATTAATTTTCATGCTATACTTCAAACTATTAACAGTTTTCTCACACAGCATTTAACAAAGCATCACGACAAGCATTGTATTTTTGCCGCAAATTGTATTAGCAATTTCACCGTTCTTTAAGTTCTGTACAATAGCGCTTCATGATTGAAAATAAAAAAGTGGCAGTTGTTTTACCTGCATATAATGCCTCGCGCACACTCGAACAAACCTATCGAGAAATTCCGCTTGATCTTGTAGATGAAATAATTTTAGTAGATGATGCAAGCCGCGACGATACGGCTATCACAGCCAAACAGCTTGGCATCAGAAGAGTTATTATCCACGAAAAAAATCTTGGCTATGGCGGCAATCAAAAAACATGCTATCGAACTGCGCTTGAAATTAATGCTGATTTCGTAGTAATGCTTCATCCTGACTACCAGTATACGCCAAAACTGCTGCCAGCTATGGTAAATATGCTTGCTTCGGGGTTGTATGATGTATGTTTAGGATCGAGGATTTTAGGCAACGGAGCATTACGCGGCGGAATGCCCTTCTATAAATACGCTGCAAATAGAATATTAACGCTGATTCAAAATTTTCTTTCAGGTGAAAAATTATCGGAATATCACACCGGTTACAGGGCGTTTACTCGCGAAGCATTAGAAGCTCTTCCGCTCTATAAAAATTCCGACGATTTTATATTCGATAATCAGATGCTGGCACAATTGATCTGGGGCGGCTATCGCATAGCAGAGATCACATGTCCGACAAAATATTTTAAAGAAGCATCATCCATCAATTTTCGGCGCAGCGTTCAATACGGAATTGGCGTGCTTTCAATTTCTATTCAACATTTTCTGCATCGCATTGGTCTGTTTCATTTCTCAATATTTGACGGAATCAAACGCCGATAACATGTTCATGCAGCCATTATTAGAATAATAAAATCTGAAGATTTACGGCTTTTACTAACTTAGAATTTTTGCTTTTCGATAAAAACTCCCTTATCTATTTTCATAAAGAAGTCCTGATAGAATTTTAAATCATCAATAGGATATACTTCCATCGGACTTCCGCGATCGTCTAAAACTTTGGCTTGAAAACTTGCTCGAACGCGGGTTTGCCTGCCAAACTCGCTAATATTAAGCGTGGCTTCTATTTGTTTGAATTTTTCGTAGCGCAGATCTTGCTTTGGAGTTTGCTGCACCTTTCCACGCCTTGCCGCAGAAAGGAATATTGACGACCAAAAATCATCGTTGTCTGACTGAGAATTTCGGCTTGACTGACCGCCCAAATCAATCTCTTTTACGGCTGAAATCAATCCTAAATCAGGCACAGCATTTTTTATGGTGAAACCATCGTCTTGCAAAGTGTTCAGCGCTGCCTTCATTACAAGTTTTACATTATTTGTATCGTATTCGCGGGTTTGTGATTGGCGAGTTTGCAATTGCGACTGCGTAGGCGGAAGTGCTTTTGGCCTGGAGATTATAGTGCAGCCGGCTATAAAAACTGAAAGCAGCAATGGAACAACCGATCTTATGACTACGTTTTTTTTCATAAAGATTTCCTTTTAAAGGAATTTAATTCCTTAAGACGAACGCGTATATTAAAATTTGCTTGTATGATAACTGAATGACTCAACTTTGCCGTTGCCGTCATATTTTATTACAACTGTTAACGTGCGCTGTGTAACGCTTGATGCACCCGATTGTTGCGACATGCCTCCTAGCACTAAAAAAATTGCGCTTTGACTTTGAGAATACGATGCTTCCGTAGCAATTTTATCATACACCCACGTTTCTTTATCATCAGCATCTTTTGTTACAATATTCGGCGAGCCGAGAGCTTCGGCAACTTCAGCTCCTGACATGCCCTTCCTAATTTCTCTTTGTACAATTCCAACCGTCATCTCGCGCTCTCGCGTCGAGCCAAGCTCAGAACGATGCTCGGCTGCTGTTTTGCAGCCAAATGACAAAGGCAACATCATGAAAACTGCAATTCCAATGATAACGTTGATTTTCATACAATTCTCCATATATACTATAAATATTGATTAAATATTTCACTTCTGTCAATATTGCACATGCTTTCATTTATACTTTCAACTCTTAGAATCGAAATGTCAATCCGGCATGAAAGAAAAACAAGTCAGTCGCCGAGCTTATATCTGTCATTTGCACTTGTTGTTGAGCTGTGTCATAGCTTGCAACCGAGTATTTTACGCTTGTTCCTAAAATATAACGCGCATTAAAAGAAAGAAATGTTGAGCGAATTTCGTTTGGCAATGTTATATAATCAACAAGTCGAATATTTAGACCAAATCCGAAACCATAGTTCCAAGCCAAGCTAACCTTTGTGTTGCTTTGCTCAGGATACCAAGTGCGACGCAATTCATTGGATGCAGACAGTATAGTCGCTCCGCCAATAACTTCGGCATACGGCTCCATATATCGTAGAATATTTGGTTGGAAACGAAGGAAAAAGTTAATAGGAACAAGATTGTTTGTGGCGCTTAACGTGTCATAAGCATAAAATCCGTACATATTATTATAGCTTCTGAATCGCTTTTCGTCATGACCGTTAAAAAGTACATCCACATTCATTCCCACTGCAAGCGGAATAGGGTCGAAATGATAACCGCCTTCGATCGCAAATCCAAGTATCGGACCGCTTTTACCAATGCTGTCTAAGGTTCGGCGAAAATCGCTTTGCGGCCGTGTAAACGAGAAATTAATACCGAAATATATATTTTGTGACTGCGACTTAATTCGTTGTATCATCTCTGGTGTAGGATCTTCCGGCTGTTGCGCAAATATTGGAATATTTATTGTTGCCATAGCTGCCGCAATCTGTAAAATCTGTCGTATTATCATAAGATGTCTAATAAAATATTAATTGAATGGCTTCGCAGATTCAACATTAAAGTGCAACGAATTTAATAAATAAAGTGTTGGGTTAAGTGTCATAGCGCTGCAACTCAACCTCGAGTTGAATCACAATCGGAGCACAACATGCCCACCGGCTATAAATATCTGTCCCAAGAGCAAAGATACAAAATAGAAATCATGTATAGAAATAAAGTTTCATTGCGAAGCATTGCAGCAAACATTGGGATTTCTCCATTAACTCTCAGCCGTGAATTGCGCCGCAATAAAGGCGATAGAGGATATAGGGGCAAGCAAGCACAATCGAAATATCAAGAGCGCAACAGCCGCCAAGGCAAAGCCCTCAAATTCAAAGGCGAGCTGCTCTATTGTAGAGGAGCTGATACGTTTCGATTTGCGTCCCGAACAGATTTCATACGATCTTTTACGCATTGTTCCTCGCGTCAGTCATGAGCATATTACCAACATATTTGGTCGGACAGAAAGCATCAGTCACTTTGCAGCAGCATCTTAGCTATTCGCACAAGAAATACCAGAAGCGAAGCATTGGCAAGAAGTTTAGCAATTATGAAACCATATCGAAATCATTATCAGCCGAAACATATTTTTGCCATCCATATCACTCTTGGGAGCGCGGAACAAACGAGAATGCTAATGGACTAATCAGACAGTATTTCCCTAAAAAGTGAGAGCTTTTATCAGTAGATGATGATGAACTTACAGAAGCAATGAGACAAATAGACAACTGTCCAAAGAAAATACTTGGATGAAAAACTCAAATTCAAGTATTTACAGAGAATTACAATAATGTTGTACTTTAGTGTTGAATCCGCCTTCCTTACCTGCACCAAGTCATTTGGCATGACACACGTATCGCTACAACTCCTCTAACATCGCAAAATGCATGAAAAAAGTGCAGAACCCGAAAGCAGTTCAGCATTAAAAAAATAATCGCAATCTACATTTCTTGCAAAAGCTTGGCAATGATATCGGCAGGGCTTATATTGTCTGCCTCTGCATTAAAATTGGCAACAATGCGGTGGCGCAATACCGAAGGAGCAACAGCACGAATATCGTTGATATCGGGAGTAAATCTGCCATGAATCGCGGCGCGAGTTTTTGCGCCTAACACCAAGTATTGAGATGCGCGAGGCCCTGCACCGTAGCTCAAGAAATCTTTGACTATTTTGCTGCCAGCCTCTTTAGGTCGTGTCGCTCTCACTAGCTTAACGGCAAATTGAACCACATTATCGGCTGTAGGAACTCGGCGTGTCAAATCTTGAAAATCGGCAATTTCCTTTGCGCCTAATATTTTTTTAACTTCAGGTGCTGCTCCCGCAGTCGTTGAATGCACAATGCTAACTTCTTCATCAAAGCTAGGATAATCTAACCAAAGATTAAACATAAAGCGGTCTAGCTGCGCTTCTGGCAGAGGATATGTGCCTTCTTGTTCAATAGGATTTTGAGTGGCAAGCACAAAAAACGGCTCGTCGAGACGATACGTTGTTCCGGCTGCGGTTACATTATGCTCTTGCATAGCTTCGAGCAAAGCCGCCTGAGTTTTTGGTGGAGTCCGGTTAATTTCGTCGGCTAATACGATATTTGCAAAAACAGGACCTTTTACAAACCGAAAGTTTTTGCGCCCAGTTGTCATATCGTCTTCGATAATTTCCGTTCCTGTAATATCGCTCGGCATCAAATCAGGCGTAAATTGAATGCGGCTGAATTTTAGATCCAATGCTTGGGCAAGCGTGCGTATCAGAAGCGTTTTTGCTAATCCGGGCACGCCCACAAGCAAGCAGTGCCCGCGTGCAAAAAGAGATATAAGAAGTTGCTCTATTATGTCTTCCTGACCTACAATAACTTTCCCCACCTCGGAGCGAATAGATCGCATAACTTCTGCAAGATGTGCTATTTGATGTGTGTCCGGTGTTTGTTGAGGCATAAAATCCATTTTGAATAAATGATTGATTGTGAAAATTCAAGATATAATCCGCTTTCATGCAGTCGTATTGACGTACACATTCAAATCTTCGTGGCGAGATTAAAAAAAATATTGAACATCCATTTTTTTCACGGTATTTTTGCTCCTAATATTATTCAGATTTTAAATCATTCCAAAAAATAAAGTTTTTTTACTCTTTTTATATATTATGAATCCTAGTCAGTACCTTGTATTTGACATTGAAACCAACGGCTTGCCATTCGACAATTTCGACGGCAAGCGTCAGGAATATCTTTTGCGCGGCGCAGACAACGATTCAGATCGCGAAAAACGCATTCGTGAAATGTCGCTTTCTCCGTTGACTGCCGAAATTGTTTGTATCGGCTATATGCTTATGTCACAGGCAGATAATGGATGGAAGCAAGAAAAGCTTGGTGCATTTGTTCTTGACGCATCAGTTCCATACGGCTCTAATGTTCGCGAAGAATTGCCTGATGGCGGACGCCTGATTCGCTGCAGCGAGCAGCAAATGCTTGTGTATTTTTGGGAGATGCTTCGTCAATTTCCTCAATCGTGCCTTGCATCCTTCAACGGCCGTAATTTCGACGCTCCTTTTTTAATGCTTCGGTCGGCTGTGCTTGGCTTGCGTCCGTCGCGCAATTTAATGCAAGGAACTAAATTTAACTATCCTCTCCACACCGACTTGTTAGACGAGCTTACTTTTTTTATGCCGCAGCAGTCCGGGGCTACTCGGCGGTATAATTTTGATTTTTTCACAAAATCATTCGGAATTGCCTCTCCAAAAGGCGAAGGTGTTGACGGGTCGAAAGTTGGCGAATTATATGCTCAAGGCGATTTAGAATCCATTGCCTCGTATTGTCTGCGCGATGTGCGGGCTACTTGGGAATTATTGATAAAATGGAAATCCTTTCTAGAATTTTGACGCACTCTTTTGCATAAGTTCATTTTCCTGAATTGCGTTTAGCTCAAAGTGTTGTCCTGAAAGCATCTCATAAAGATAATGAAGCTCTAATAGCGTCATAATCTTTATTTTTGGTATTTTCGTTGCACCTTATTCTCTTGTATTCGGCAGAATTGCAGCAATGCCGTCATATAAACAGGATTCTTATATCACAGATCAATTTGCGCAGCTGCAAAAACAGCTTGCGTGGTATAAATCATTCTTTGAATATGCTGCCGATGCGGTGCTTATAGTGCAGCCTGAAACATGGAGCATTCTCGATGCCAATGAGTATGCTTCGCATCTTCTGGGATTGCCAAAAAGCGATTTGCTCGGTGCTGTCTTTCCTGAATTTCGTAAAATATTCAAGCTCTTGCAGCAATCTGGCGCTTCGACAACTCTAAGCGAAATAACATTGGCATCATCCGACGGCAATACAGTTATAGTAGAGGCAAATGTGCGTTTTATCGAATACGACGGTCAGCAGCTTATTCAGGCAATTGCGCGAGATGTAGCCAAACAGCGCGCCTCAAGCGATAGAATGGTTCAAACAGACAAGATGGTGCTGCTTGGACAGCTTTCTGCCGGCGTTGCCCACGAGATTCGCAATCCACTAGCGGCCATTAAGCTGAACATGCAAATGTTGCAGCGAAAGATAAAGCCGGCTGCTGTCGAATACAATTATCTCCAAACTGCCTTGAACGGCGTTGAGCGAATTGTAAAAATTGTTGAGACAACTCTTGATTTTTCTAGGCAGTCGGTTCCTGAAATGAAGCTGGAAGATATAAATGCCGCCGTTCATGCTTCTATTGAATTTGCCGCGCCAACTTTTGCAAGGAAAACAATTACCATAGAAACGATGTATGAAGAGAAACTGCCGCAGGTAATGGCGGATAAAAAACAGCTTCAACAAGTATTCATTAATTTGCTAACAAATGCAGCCGATGCGATTCGCTCAAAAGGGCAAATTACAATAAAGACATACATCGAAAACGACACAACACAACAAGATGTGCAGCATGTAGTTGCATCAATTTCAGATAGCGGAATCGGAATATCCGAAGAGGATATCAATCATATTTTTGATCCTTTCTTTACACGAAAGGCGGAAGGCACCGGTCTTGGGCTGCCAATATCGCGCAAAATAATACGGCAGCATCACGGCGATATTACAGTTGGAAATTCTCCCAATGGCGGTGCTATTTTTTTTGTCAAGTTGCCTATTCTTCGCAATTAATTGATACTTAATAAATTTCAACTAATTAAATATCAGAATGATAAACACTTGCGTCGAAAGCCGACATTATATTTCTTAAAAAATTAATTGCTTTGAAAACTCCGAATATCTACTTGCTTATTTTATGGCACTTCAGCGTTATACGATAGTTATTCTTGAAGACGATCCTTTGGTAAATGAAGCTGTCAAAGGTGTTTTATCAGAAAAATATGACTCAGTTCATGCTTTTACCGATGCTCCCACAGCTCTGTCCGCCATTGAAACGCTTCAGCCCGATTTGTTGCTGCTTGACATATTTCTTGGCCATTACAATGGTTTGGAAATTCTCGAACAGCTCAACGAAAAAGGGCTGACAATGCCGGTTGTAATGATGACTGCATTCACCGATATCAAAATTGCAGTGCGGGCAATGAAGCTTGGCGCAGAAGATTTTATCGTAAAACCGCTAGACATTGAGCAGCTTGAAATTGCCGTAGATCGCGCCTTGCAAAACTACGATTTGCGCCGTCAGGTTACTTTGCTCGAAGAAAAACTCCGCTTAAAGCAGTCGGCTGAGATTTTAGGAAACTCCAATGGTATACTCAAGGCGCTTCATGTTGCGCGAATCATTGCAGCCGCCGATGACACAACTGCTCTAATTCTGGGCGAATCCGGCACCGGAAAAGAGCTTATTGCAAGATTTATTCACCAAAATTCCGCTCGCGCAAAGGGCCCGTTTATTACTATTAACTGCGGCGCAATTCCGCGAGAGCTAGCCGAAAACGAACTTTTCGGATATGAGCGCGGCGCATTTACCGGCGCTACCGAAAAAATTAAACAAGGACGATTTGAGCAGGCAAACCGTGGCACCATTATGCTCGACGAAGTAGGCGAATTAAGCCCTGAAATGCAGGTAAAGCTTTTGCGTGTTTTGCAGGAACGATCATTTTATCGTCTCGGCGGCGTGAAAGAAGTGCAGGTGGATGTTCGCGTTATTGCTGCCACTAACCGCGACTTAGAACAATTAGTCGAAGAAGGAAAGTTTCGCGAAGATTTATACTATCGCCTAAATGTTGCCGCAATTGAACTCCCCTCTCTGCGCGAACGCCGCGAAGACATTGTTATTCTCGCCTCAGCTTTTATTAATGAATTCAATAAAAAATTTAGCAAGTCGGTAACCGGATTTACTACCGATGCCGCCGAAATACTTGAAAACCACTCATGGAAGGGAAATGTGAGAGAACTGCGCAACGTAATTGAGCGAGTTATGCTCCTTGAGTCAGGCAGCGTTATATCCAAAGATTCGCTCTCTTTTCTCCGCCCCACCACTATTGTTGTCTCTCAGCGAACCATGCAGGAGCTTGCCCCCGGGCAACATTTATTACAAATATCTAAAAAAGGCACAACAATGGGGCAAGTGGTGAAAGACCTCATCGAACAAACTCTTCGCATTACCGACGGCAATCAAATTCAAGCGGCAAAACTGCTTGAGATATCACGCGCAAAGCTTCGCTACCGCATTGAGCAGCTTCGCGTTATGATTCCTCCAAAACAATAGAATATTCTATGTAAAACTTATTTTTTAATAATTCAATCATATTTTACCACGCAAAAAAAATATTTCTCGCTTGTTTTCATTCAATATCAGCATCAGATTTTTGCATTTCCTGCTCGCTGGAAATTTCTTTATAGGCAATTCGCTGATGACTCATTCCCACTAAATTGCGTGCAAATGTTTCTCGAATTTTAACTAAATCTTTCATGGTGATGTCGCAATCGTCAAATTGACCATCGTTCAAACGGTCTTGAATAATTTTCGCAAGCGTTTCTTCAATATCTTCGCGATCTTCAGTTTTAACAAGCCGGCTCAAAGCTTCGGCGGCGTCGGCAAGCATTACCACAGCCGTTTCGCGCGAGCGCGGCTTTGGGCCGGGATAGCGAAATTCATTGCTGTTGATTGACTGCCCGCTTTCATTTGCGTCAGACAGCGCTTTCGCATAAAAATGCTTAATAAGCATAGTGCCATGATGCATGGGAATAAAGTCAATAATTCGTTGTGGCAACTTATATAGTCGAGCAAGCTCAATTCCTTCCTGCACATGATCTTTGATGATACCGGCACTTTTTTTGGGCGAGAGCCGATCATGCTTATTGCCGATATTCAGCTGGTTTTCCACAAAGTATTCCGCTTTTTCAATTTTGCCTATATCATGGAAATAGGCGCCAACTTTTGCAAGCAATGCATTGCCGTCAATTGCTCTTACCGCACTCTCGGCAAGTCGTGCAATAGTCAAGGTATGCTGATATGTTCCGGGAGCTTTTTCATTTAGCTCAAGCAATAGCGGATGATTGAGATTGTCGTACTCTTGCAGCCGCAGATTGGTTGTAATGTTGAATAAGCGCTCAACTACGAACAGCAAGCCGAATGTTACCAATGGCGACAACGTAGAATTAATTAACGCAACTAACACCTGCCTGCCTGCCTCTGCCCATTCCCATGAACGAACGGCGACCAATGCAAGCGCCGGAATTGTCAGTCCAATAAAAATGTAGAAAACTGATTTGAAAATTTGTGTTCTGCTTTGTATGTCTTTTACAGTATAGGCCGCAAGCATGCCGCCAACTGTCAGTATTAATGCTGTCGGATAATCATTTCCTCGTATTCCTGCCACTAACAGCGCAGAGGCAATCGTAATGTAAAATGCGGTACGCGAATCAAACAATATGGCTGCAAGCATTGCAACTGCCGGAATCATAACCGCCAATTGCAACGGAGCAATCGTGTCAATATTAACCGTAGCAAACGCCTGAACTCCAGCGACAAGAAATGCTGCGCTTATTCCGCCAAGCTGCAAAGCGTCTTCAAACATATTGCGACGTATATAGAACAGATATAAAACGAGTATTGCATAGATGCAGAGAGCATGACCGGCATTGCCAACTATTGTAAGCCATGCAAAATTTTGCTTGTTCAGCGAGTAGCGCGCATTGCCATACGATTGCAAGCGATGCAGCGACTGCTCGGTAATTCTATCTCCTTTGGCTATCACAATCTCGCCGGCTCTGACTATTCCCATAGTACGCGCTACTGAATGTTCAGCCGCCTCGCGCGCTAATTCCGTAAGATCATTGGAGAATATCAGCGTTGGCGACGATAATTTTTGCGTAATGTCGAGCACAACAGCTGTTTCCATAGGCGAAAGAGATTTTGAAGCTATTGACTTCGAAAGCTTATTGGCTTGAGCTGAGTCAACTATTTCTGCTGTTGAGACAATCTCTTGCTGCACCGGTGTGCGCCACAAGGTAATAGTAGATGTTGCAACGCGGCTAATCGGAATATTGATGTATCCTTTGCGCGAAACTGCTGCAAGACATCGCTCTGCTTCGCGAGTTATAGCAATAAGTGATCGGCGGCGTGAAGCTGCATCCAAACTGCGTAGCCGATCCAGCGAATTTGTTGAAATATATGGCATAAACGACTGATTGTCAGCCGCACCTTCCAAATATTCGCCGAGTGAGCGCATTGCTCTGTTCAATATCTGAATCGAAGCCGACAAAGGCGTGCGGCTTGGAGCAAACACAAACGGCTCTTTATCGCGGGCAATCTTAACTTCTTTGATAAATTGTTCTTGGGGTTTCAAAACCGGAAAGGCAAAATCAGCGCGAACCGTCTCGTTAATCCAGACCAAGCCAATTATCGAGCGGCCGCTTTGCTCGTCGGAAATTTCTATTGTTTCGGCAGTGGGAAACAGCACTGTTGCAAGAAGCACAGTGAGCGCAAGCAGAGCAATGCGGAACGAAACAGAAAATCGAAGTCCTTGGCGTTCACGGCTTGCCTCTACTTGCTCTTCCTGCTGTAATTGTTCAAAAAGGGTGGGCTTGATTTTTGACATGCTGTTCCATCGGTTATTGGGCTTTCAATCGCACAGAAGCAAAAATACGAAGTTACAAAGAATTCCAAGCTCAAAAACAACGCTACAAATTCATTCAACATCGTCTATATCTTTACGCAACAATTTGTTGCAGATAAGTAATGTTTATGCAAGCGAAATTATTCTATTCTTTTTTTAATATGTCAACTGTTGTTCCTCCAGCGGTTCGCTGCTTAATAAGCTGCCAGCCATTTCCGTGTAAAACTGCCTCTTTGGTATCGTGCTCAGCCACAAGCAGGCCTCCCTGCCGCAGCAATGCGCTTGAAAGCAGAACGCGCATGAGTTTATTGCATAGCAATTCTGCATAAGGCGGATCAAAGAAAACAATGTCGCAAGGCTTTTCACTCTCAGGAAATGAAGCGGCATAGTGAAGCGCATCGTCGCAAATCACCACGGCATATTGAGCAGATATTTCAAATAATTTGAGAGTGTCAGAAATAGAGCGGGATGTTCGACGGTTTCGCTCTACAAACCGGCAATGCGCTGCGCCTCTGCTCAATGCTTCAATCCCAAGAGCGCCGCTTCCGGCGCAAAGATCGGCAACAACTGCTTCGTTGAAGTCAATTTGATGTCCGAGCATCGAAAACAACGCTTCCCGCACCCTGTCAGTTGTAGGGCGAACGCTCGCCTCTATAGGTGACGGGATTACTCTTCCCTTCCATATCCCTGAAACAACGCGCATATAATCTAAGCTGTAACTACTTGCATAATGTGTTCTTTCTGAAATCCATGCAATGAACTGCCGCATGCCGCTATTATTATAATCTGATTGTTAGTTTTTAATGCGGCGCATCTTAATAGCTTCAGTTCATCTGCAATTAATTGACTTGCACAGCTACAAGCGCGTTCTCAATATCAGTGAGCAAATCCTCAATATCTTCTATGCCGCACGACAGCCGCACAAGTCCGTCGGTAATACCCAGTCGCTGGCGCTGCTCTGTAGGTATAGAACCATGCGTCATTGTAGCCGGATGGCATACAAGCGACTCCACGCCGCCTAATGACTCACCAAGAGTAAATACGCGCACTGCTTCAGCAAATTGCTTCGCTGCATCCAACGAGCCAAGCTCGATGGAAAGCATACCGCCAAAGCCCGACATTTGCCTTGTAGCAAGCTCGTGTTGCGGATGCGTCGACAATCCCGGATAATGCACCGCCTTAATTTTTGGATGTTTGGCGCAATATTCTGCAATTTGCCTCGCATTATGCGAATGGCGCTCCA
Organism: Chlorobiota bacterium; assembly: GCA_039810485.1. Taxonomy (GTDB): domain Bacteria; phylum Bacteroidota; class Ignavibacteria; order Kapaibacteriales; family UBA961; genus JADZAA01. Next base: position 39,183 of record JBDHXA010000007.1, read on the forward strand.
TTCGTACTGCCATTGTTTTCACCGAACGCAACAAAAGCCAGCACTCGAACGGCCCCGGAATTGCTCCGGCAGCATTTTGAATAAACTTCAGCCTCTCTGCTATGTCAGTTCGCGATGTTGCCACAATGCCGCTAACTAAATCTGAATGACCGCCAAGATACTTAGTGGCAGAGTGAATGACAATATCGGCACCCATTTCCAACGGGCGCTGATAATAAGGCGTTGCAAAAGTGTTGTCAACGACAAACATAGATCCCGCTTCGCGAGCAATCGCGCTTAGCGCTTGCAAATCACAGAGTTTCATCATAGGATTGGTAGGCGTTTCGGTATAGAGCATCACAGCGCGCCTTCCGCTTTTCTCGCTCATCACTGCCTTGCGAACCATATCGAGATCGGTCATATCTACTATTTTGAAGTTAATGAGATACTGCGTTAATATTTTGTCGAACAGACGGAAAGTGCCGCCGTACATATCATCTCCGCAAACTACGGTATCGCCTGCTTTGAGAAGTTTCGACACAGAATCAATGGCTGCAAGTCCGCTGCCAAAAGCAAAGGCGGCAACGCCATTTTCGAGGGCCGCCAGATTTTCCTCCCATGCAAAGCGCGTTGGATTCTGCGTTCGGGCATACTCAAAGCCCTTGTGCTGGCCAATGCCTTGCTGCGCATACGTGGATGTTTGGTAGAGAGGAACAGTAACAGCGCCGGTTAATTCGTCGGGCTGCTGGCCAACGTGTATCGCTTTTGTAGAAAAGCCATTGTATTGATTTTGACTCATGAGCATATCTTTCTGATTATTGCATCTATTTTTGGGCAAATTTACGGCAAAGCGCGTTAAAGGACTAAACTAATTGACTGATAGCCGCTGATAATCAATCGAGAAATTGTAGGAATATTGCCTGGAAGCTGTCTGAATTAGGATTGAAGATTGTCTGAACCGGGTTTTTTGTGATTTATATTATTAGCTTGATTTTAGTTGTCTGAATCAGGATTAAAGATTATCTGAATTAAGGTTTACGGGATTGAAGATTGTCTGAACCGGGTTTTTTGTGATTAGCTTGATTTTTCTGTTTGCTTTGTTTACTGCATCTTTCTTTGCTTGTTGTTTATTTTGCTTCCTCCGCTATTTGACTACGCTAAGATACAAGCGTCGGCTGTGAAAATGACATTACCTACGGCGGCTGATGGCTCTCTTGACTATGCAGTCCATTACAGAAAAGAAAAGCAATATAAGCGGTAGAATAATTCTTTTCACGGCATCCTCCTAATATCAATTTATGAGAATGAAGGGAGCTGCAACCTTATTGCCACCATATCCTAACTCTGCTAAACAATAGCCAGGGGGTATACCGGACAAGTAAAACTATGCTCGCCGACGCCAAAAGAACCTGAGTATATCGAGCGCACTATCGCACCCTGCATATCGTTTATTTTTATTTCTGCTGCGGGTATTTCCATTGAATTGATTACTATAATTTTTACCGCTGACTTAGCAGGTTGAGGCAACACTTTCAACTCTGGCAATTTATCCGTACTTTTCTCTTCTAATACATGCGTAGTGCCCCATGAAAGTCGCCATACGAGTACCGCACCCCCTATTCCACTAGCAAATAATGAACTGTCCTGGCTTAATGCCATAAAATATGCGGTATACTTTTGCGGTGTTGTTGTATAGAGACGCTTACTGAACACGTTGATAAAACTTGGAGATTGATTCTCTTGACTAATAACCGCGATGCACGAGCCGTTCTCAGTTGCGGCAATTGATTGCGAATTTCCTGATGTGAAGTTTAACAATCCCTCTATCTTCAACACTTTCTTTTCTGCCATATCCCACTGATAATTCGACTGCTGCACCAAATACTTTTTATCTGGCGAAAAGCCAATGATTTTACTGTCGCCGAAGTTAGTTGTAAAAATTTCCGGCTTTGTCGGCTCATTCTGCCAGTCCCAGCGTGCCAAGCTGTTTTGGTATTTGACGATGATATACTTGCCGTCGGCGCTGAATGTTACTTTGCCGTTCCAATAGTAGTGATGATCGCTCTGCCTCGGACCTATCCAGTATTCATTTGGGCGGCTCAGTTTAGCTAATACCTCTCCTTTTTGTATATCAACAATTGATATACAAAATTCTGCTGCAAAAGCAAGTATTGATTCGTCAGGTGAAAAAGCAATGTAACCGCTCCATCCATAGCTTATTGAGCGTTCGCATTTGAATGTTTTGCCATTAAAAAATTTGATTCCCGTTTGGTCAATTGTCAGCAAATATTTACCATCAGGAGTAAACGCCACATCTACATAAAATGAGTGGGCTATGCTGTCAATTTCCTTGCCTGTTTATGTATCAAAGATGCGAATTTGACCATCACTGTCATCTTCACAGACGACAAGTGTTTTACTGTCCGGCGAGAAGGACATGGCGTCGACCCCTCCGAACTTATCCCAGAGAGAATCCAAGCGAAATTCCTGAGATTGCACAGTTAATCAAGCGCAGAATAAAGCTCAGAGAATAATACAAATACTTTTCATAACAACTCCTATAAAAATAAGAAATAAAATATGCCGCGAAATGCCGCAGCCATTCTGCAAATTGTATCAATTTCACAATAATTATTGCATTTATTTATGAGCCCGCTCCGAAAAGATATTTTATAAAAATTGCAAACGAAAGATTCGCTATTTTTCAAAAAAACATATCTTCTAAAAACTAAAAAAGTCATTTTTTTGCCGTTTTTCACTTGAAAACGAGTAAAAAACTGTGCTTTTTCACCATGTTTTCTTTGATTTGAAATATTGCACGACTTTTCGGAGGGGGCTCATTTATAGATTTAAAAAAGAGAGCTGACGAACTCAATCTTTCCATTCAATATTCAAAATAAACAGTCCTGATTCAGAGGTAAATCAAATCTTATTTGTAATTTGCACGACTTTATTTTTCGCAAAATTTCATTTTTCAACTTTATGTATTCGCGGCTAAGATCTTCATCAGTTCAGGGAATTGCCGCTTTCGGTGTCGAGATTGAAACGCATATAGAAAATAATCTTCCTGCATTTATTGTGGTTGGACTACCGGATTCTGCCGTCAAAGAGTCGCGTGAGCGCGTTTCAGCAGCCATAAAAAATTCTGGGCTGCCATTTCCACAAAAGAAGATAACGGTAAATCTTGCGCCGGCGGATATTCGTAAAGAGGGGAGTGCGTTCGATCTACCTATTGCGATTGGCATTCTTGCCGCTCTTGGCATGATTGATAATGAGCGGCTTTCCGATACTATAATTTTGGGCGAACTCGCGCTTGACGGAAGCATACGCCCGATTCATGGCGCGCTTTCCATTGCCGTGGAAGCTGCTAAAAATGGCATAAAAACCATTATGGTTCCTGCGGAAAATGCCGGCGAATCAGCGCTTGTCAATGCGGTGGCTACAATTCCGGTGCAAACGCTCAGTCAGGCAGCGCGGTATTTTACCGACGAAGAAACTATTGCGCAGCATACTGTCGACACAGATTTATTGTTTTCTGCCGCCGATCGTTATCTCGTTGATATGGCTGATGTGAAAGGTCAGGAAAATGTAAAACGCGCCATGGAAGTAGCTGCCGCCGGCGGACACAACATCATAATGGTCGGCCCACCAGGAAGTGGCAAGACAATGATAGCCAAGCGTTTGCCAACAATATTGCCGCCTCTTACGCTCGACGAAGCACTCGAGACCACAAAGATTCATTCGGTGGCGGGCGCATTGCCTCCGGGCGCATCCTTGGTAACGGAACGCCCGTTTCGCGCTCCGCACCACACAATTTCCGACGCGGCTCTTGTGGGCGGTGGAATGGGCGTAGTCCGTGCCGGCGAAATTTCTTTGGCTCATCACGGAGTTCTGTTTCTCGATGAGCTGCCCGAATTTGCCCGCAACGTATTGGAAGTGCTTCGGCAGCCGCTCGAGGATAAGCGAATAGCCGTATCGCGGGTTAAAATGCGTGTGGAATATCCGGCTAATTTCATGCTTGTATGCTCCATGAATCCTTGCCCTTGCGGCAATTTTGGCAATCCTTACCAGTCGTGCGCATGCAGCCCGCAGCAAATTCAGCGCTATATGTCGAAAATTTCAGGACCATTGCTTGACCGCATAGACATTCACATCGAAGTATCGGCTGTAAAATATCAGGAGCTTGCCGAAAAAAGACTGGGTGAACCAAGCCATAATATGCGCGACAAAGTAGTGGCGGCACGCAAGCGTCAGGCAAAACGGTTCGACGGTAAAACCGGTGTTTTCAAAAATGCCGATATGTCATCGAGAGACATACGAACATATTGCGCTCTGGATTCCGCAGGTCAGGAATTAGTGAAAACTGCTATGAATCGGCTCAATCTTTCGGCACGCGCTTTCGACCGTATTCTAAAAGTGTCGCGCACTATCGCCGATCTTGACGGCAGCGACGCTATTGCTCTTCAGCATATTGCAGAAGCAATTCAATACCGCTCATTAGACCGTCAATATTGGAATGGATAGAGAGGACGAAGAAATCTAAAAATTTCCCTATCTATACGCATAAAAAAACCTGCAAGCGATGAGCGTTTGCAGGTTTTTTGTAGTAGCGGTTGACGGATTGTATGTCAGCGTCCTTTTGGCTGCGCTTCGGGTGTTGCCGGAGCTGCTGGCGCCGCGGGAGCAGTTGTTGTCGGAGCGGCAGTTTCTGATGCTTTTACAGCTTCCATGGCAGCGTGTTTTTTGCGCCAGTATGAGCGCTCTGCTTTCATTTCTTCGCTGGTTTTGGGACCTGCCGGCGGAATTTTCAGCAATTGGCCTGGATGAATAACATCAGGATTGCGGATTTGGTCGGTATTTCCCTGCCATAGTTTTGGCCATTGGAACGGATCGCCATAGATATCCGATTTAGCGGAGATATTCCATAGGCAGTCGCGGTTTTGGGCCCAAGTACCAACGGTATATCCTTTTGGTCTTGGAAGCTCGACGCTGAGCAAGCGAGTAATTCTATCGCCAAGATCTACAACTTTGGGGAAGAATTCCGGCAAGAGAGCAATTTTCTCGCCGCGCATTTTATTAAGTTCGTCTTGATAGCCCAAAATTTCAGAGCGGCGGGCAACTTTCTCTTCCACGCCTTTTCCCTCCATCTCGCGCACTTTGCCTTCAAGGCGCCCTAAGCGCTCGCGAAAAGCGTTTACGTCTTGTTCGCTAGCACCTATCAGCGAATAAATATCATCGCGGCATTTCTTAAGAGCGGCAATTTCATCGGCTACCGCTTTTTCCAAAGCGGAAACATCTCCTGAAATCTTATTATATTTTTCGGTCAGATCGCGAACCTTGCCTTGCCATTCAGTAATGCAAAGATCTCCTTGATCTCTTGTGTACATTTCACGCATGCGATCTTCCGATGCGCTGCAATCCGGAGGCGGCTGTTGGGCATAGAGCGCAGGGGAGGACAATATGCCGAGAATTGCTAAAGACAGTATTAAATTTTTCATGGTTATAAATTCCTTGATTGAAGTTCGAAGATTGTGTGTAAAAAGTTAATTATTTTTTCTTCTTCGATTTTGGTTCTGGAGCTGGAGGCGGCGGCGGCGGCGGATAATTAGGCCAAGGTGTAGGATTGTTCAGTTTTTCCACCAAAAACGCCTTCTTATCGTTACAGTCCTTTGTTTCGGACTTGCGCGAAGCAAGCTCGCGCTCCAAGCGACTTTTCTCGCTTTCCTTTTTCTGAATCTCGGAAGTTAACCGTGCAGATTCTGTTCTTAACTCTCGTAGTTTGGCCAGCTGCTCCTCGTTGATCTTGGGTGTGCAGCCAATGGCAAACACGAATGCGGCAAGAGCCGCTGCTGTTATCGCTCGTTTGGCGATTCCTTTGTGATTACGCATAGGTTTACTGTAAATGTATGTACAACAAAGCCGATTAAATGTGCGTTGATTTAGGCGCGAATTTACGCCAATAAGTGCCTAAAATAAAATAAATATTTGTAATTTAATAGATAATAGTGCTTTATGCTCTTTATTGTCTCGATATTATTCGGTCGCTGCAACAATTTTCTTAGGTTGTCATTATCCTTTGCCGCCACAATGAATTACATAAATTTTGAAAAATCTTGTTCAAAATTGTTGATTTTCCGCGATTTTGCGGCTCTTGTTGCAGTAATTTTCTTATCCGTTCATTCAGCACTAGCGTTACCTACGTCAACGATTATAATCCGGTTTTTAGATGAAAAATATTTTTTATCGAGTTTGTCCGACCCTCTTTGGCAGGGTGCAAAACCTGTTTTTCCCGAGCTTCGCCGTTCGGGCTCGCATAGCACCTTGCTTTCGGCCAAGTCGCCTATTCTTGGCAAACTGCGCCTCTATGCTGAAATCAATATTCCAGCAGGCAGCGAACCGATGGACTTTCTTAGAAAAATTCGCGCCAATCATGGAATAGAATATGCGGATTTTGCAAGAATATCTCAAATTCAAGAGCAAATTTCAAACGATTCTCTTCAGGACAAACAATGGGGACTACGCCGAATTCATGCGGACAAAGCATGGAAAATTTCGACTGGAAAGGGCATTATTGTCGGAGTGCTCGATACCGGAGTTGATTTTTTTCATCCTGATTTGGCCGGTCAGCTTGCAGTTAATTCTGCTGAAGACATCAATCATAATGGTGCTTTTGAGCCATGGCCGGCAACCGAAAAACGCAATGGAATCAGCGGAGATTTGGACGGAATAGACAACGATGGAAATGGCTTTACAGACGACGTTATCGGATATGATTTTGTAGATCAATCCATAGTTAATCTTGGAGATTATGCCGTGCGCGATCCAATCCCATTCGACGAGCACGGACATGGCACTAGCGTAGCAGGCATTATTGCAGCCAAAACCAATAACCGCATTGGTATAGCCGGAATTGCTCCCGATGCGAAAATCAAAGTTCTACGTTGTCACGACGCTACCGGCAATGCTGAAGAAGACGACATAGCCGCCGCTATTGTCTATGCCGCTATGAATGGCGTTCGTGTGCTGAACATGAGCTTCGGCGATGTGGTAAACACTCCTTTAATCCGCGACGCCTTGGCTTTTGCTACGTCGTATGGTTGCGTTTTAGTGGCTTCGGCAGGTAATGACGGCGCAGACTTTTCACGATTTCCTGCAAGCTATCCCAATGTAATTGCAGTTGCTGCAAGCACTGAATCAGACAGGCGTGCTCCATTCAGTTCATTCGGCTCACAACTTGCTCTTTCGGCTCCGGGAGTCAATATTTGGACTACCGCAAAGGATGGCAAATATCGTTCTTTTCAAGGCACTTCAGCATCAGCGCCACATGTTTCAGCCGCCGCCGCGCTTTTGCTTGCGACAATGCCCGATCTTGCTCCGGCAGAAGTTCTCGGTATTTTGCAAGCAACGGCGCAGGATATTGGAGAGAAGGGTTGGGATACGCAGTTCGGCGCAGGAATACCCGATTGCACTTCTGCTCTCGAAGCCATAGGGCGCACAATTGTTCGCATTGACAGCCCGCAGAATGACGCCGTTATTACGGCAGACAGCTTACCCGTTTTTGGTACCGTTCTCACTCCGCTTTTTTCGTCGTGGACGCTATGCACAGCCGCAGGAGAGAATCCAAACGGCTTATGGCATAGCATTGACTCTGGCTCTGTCGCCCAAGGACAAGCATCGCTTTTAGGAACGCTTCGTTTTTCTGCAATGCCCGACACCGTTTATACTCTTCGTCTGAAAGTCAATTTGCTGAACGGAAATACCATGGAGCATCGCGCTCGGATTGCTTTGGCGCGTAAATCGTCTTTTCCTGCTATAGCATCAGCCGAGGCGATACCGATTTGGCGCGATGACGAGCGCGCAGTTCTTGTAACAGTAACAACCGATCATCGTTCGCGTTGCATTATGAATATTATTTCGGAAAATGATAGAATTTATGTTGATAATGAACGGTTAGCGCGAAGGCATGAATTTATGCTGCCGGCCGCGCAGGCACATGGCGAAGCTGATATTATCTGCTATTATCCAAATTCCGGCGACTCTTCTTCGGTCCGCATTCAACTTCCGCATGTTGCCGAAGCATTTCCCACAGGCGGCTTCCAACCAAAGCCATACAGCGCTCCAGCAGCCCAAATTTGCAATTACGTTCGCGATTTCTTTCATGACGGGAAGCCGTCATTTGCATTAAACGACATATCTTCAGGCAGTTTCGGCGACACAAAACTACTGCAGTTCGACAGCGACAAAATGCGCGAAAAAAGCAATACTACCGAACAATGGATACCGCGTGGTCTTGGCGATTCCAATGGCGACGGCATTATGGAAATTCTTGCTCATTCATTTGCCGATGCGCGGCTATTTCAAGGAAAAACATTGGACGATTCGCCTTTTTCCGACACGCTGTTCACTCAAAAATCGGTCTCTTTTGCGAGCAGGAATGATTTCTACTCGGCAGGTATGTTCGACATTGACGGCGACGGACATGAAGAAATATTTGGCTTTAGCGACACTGCTTGTCTTGCCTACACCTATAAAAACGGAAAGTATTCTCTCCTTGCAGCCGCGCCCAACGATTCGCCTCGCGACGCTTTCGGCTCGCCAAATGCCATGCGCCCTCCCGTTTGTTTTGCAGATGATTTCGACGGTGATGGCAAAAAAGAGCTACTCTATGGCGACACCGACGCCGACTTTCTGATATTTGAATATGACATTGGGAAATTCACCCGCGAGTTTTTGCTTTCCAACGACGGCAAAGGAGGTACAGATTATTGTGTTCCTGCCGATGTGGACGGAGATGGCAAAAAAGAGATTCTTATCGGTTACCACTCTCAGCAAGAATTTACCGATGACCGCGAATATGAGCCGCCAATCTGGACATTTAAGCTCTTAAAATCCTACTCTCCAAACACATACACAGTAGTTTGGGAAGACCATTTCTATGGCGTTCGAGTTGGTTCAGGATATGCAAATGGCGTGGCTGCCGGCGAACTTGACGGCCGGAAAGGCGATGAAATTGCGCTCTTTATTTTTCCTAATGCGTATGTAATACGATGGGACTCAATCGCTTCAACATTTCGCCCAATGTGGTTTTCGCCTTTTCAATACTCCAATACAGCAATCATCTATGATTTCGATAAAAACGGCATAAATGAACTTGGATACTGCGACGGCACAAACACCGTTTTTGCTGAATATTCGCCCGACGGCGCAGGCCCGGGCGTTCCTATAGGATTTAGAGGGTTTGCAAAAGATGCTCATACCGCCGTTTTACATTGGTCTCCTGCTCAATTTGCAACAGAATATCAGGTCTTTGCCATGCGCAATCCAACGTCTTCCACAACAACAGCCGAGCTTATCGCCACAACAAGCGATACAACTACCACTCTCGACACATTGGCGCCAAACGCTCTTTACCGCTTCTATTTGCGAGCACGACGGCTGGGAGCCGTTCAGCCAACGGGTGCATTTGCTTTGCCTATTGATATTTTCACTCACGAGCCGCTGCAGCCACTCTCGGCGCAGTGGAAAAACAATGCAGTTTATATTCGTTTTTCAGCCGGTTATCTGCCTTCAAAAACAATTTCTGAACGTATTTTTTTCTTAATATCTGGTTCAAAAAAAATACCTGCCGACTTTGTGCAAAATGCTGGTGACTCCATTCTTATACTGAGATTCGATACGCCGCTTCCCGACGGTATATTGCCGCTTGAAATTGGCTCTTTTGCCGATCGTTTCGGCACGCCAAGCGTTCCGGGATTGCTTTACGTTGCAATACAAAATAATGCTTTGTTTAGCGAGATGACTTTGCTTCGATTGAAGGTGATCAATCCGCAAATCCTGCAATTGCAATTTTCCGAGAAAGTTCGCGCCAATGAAGCTATTATACTTCACAACTACTCATTGCAACCAGCGGGGATAATTTCTTCTATTGAAATGTCGGGCGACAGTTCGGTTCGCATTCTCCTCGATGCTCCGCTCGAGCCGATTGGCAAAGAATACACTCTTACAGCATCAAATATAAACTCAACAAATGGCGTTCCGATTGCCAAGGGTGCAGGCAACACACTTGGATTTATTCTGTATGGTCTTGATAATTCAGACGCTTACTGCTATCCAAATCCTTATCATCACAATACTGGCACCGAGCTTATTTTTGCCGGACTGCCTCGCAATTCCGATGTTGTCGTCTATGACATGAATATGAGACAGATTGCCACGCTGCATGACAGCCGTGGCGATGGCGGAATTCGCTGGACACCGATGACAGCCGCCGGCGAGCCGCTCCCAACAGGCGTTTATCTCTTCAAAGCAAGCGGAATGTCAGCCGCCGGCGAACAAATAGAAACAGGTTTGATAAAATTCGGCATTATACGGTGATTTATTATAAATTAAATGCTATGCGACAACTATAAAATAATGGCAAATAAAACAATTTCGAATGGACACGGAATCAATAATAAAATGCAACGAACGGAATGATACTGATTCATCATTAAAGCGTTGCATTTATTATTATTTTGCTAACAATATAATTCATTATATTCGATTATATTCAAATTTAATAAATGAGCCCCCTCTTAAAAGGGTGTTTATTTTATTGAAGGAAGTTAAAATAAAGATAATAAAATTCGCATATATATTCAAAAGTCCATGCAAGACAGCA
>JBDHXA010000008.1:0-47888 GCA_039810485.1 Chlorobiota bacterium
ATATTGTGCTCCGTTTGTGATAAACTCGTCGTTGGGTTGTTGAACTATGACACTTAAACCAACTCTTTATTTATTTTATCTGTTGCACTTCACTGTTGAATCTGCGCCCGACTTTTCGGAGTGGACTCATTTATTGATTCAATAAAAAGACGCCATAGCTGGGCTGTCCGCCAATTGTCTGAATTAGGATTGAAGATTGTCTGAATCGTGAAAATGTCCGAACAGTGATATATGAGATTTTTGGGATTGTAGGATGAGTGTGATTTATGTGATTAGCTTGACAGTATTGTGTGTTATATGAACGGGATCTATGCGATTAAGTAATTGGGAGAATTGTACTCGTGATATTGATTGTTGAGTTTTGTTTTTTGCTTTCGAAGATGCGAGGATTGACAAAGCGTGTTAGAAAAGGTATCGAAAGCCGAGTTTTATTTCCCATTCTTTTTGCCGGCGGATAAGAGAGGCGGCTGCATTTGGGTTGGCTGAGCGTGTTAGCTGAAGCATGATATTGCGCAGTATATTGAGGTCGGCAATAGAATTTAATGGAACATCAACGCTAAATTCGGTGTTGTTGGAAATGTCGTTGAGGGTGCCGCCCACGCGCCAAGCAACATCGCCAAAAAGCTGTCCGCTAAGGTTTAGCCGCGCCTGCGACATGTCTTGAACACCGCCATCGAAGTTGATACTGGCGCTTTGAATAAATCCAGTGCCTTCGAGGAGACCGGAAAAGAGCTGTGAAACTGCAGCGGAAAGCGATGTTGAAAGTTCGTTGGCTGCATTAAATCCACCGCTTGATTTCGCAAACAATTGATCTTGTGTTCGACCTGCCATAAGTAGTGTAAGCGCATCACCACGAATTTTTGAAGAATCACCAACTGCTTCTATGCCATCGAGTTCGTAGCTCATTACTACGCGGGGTATTTTTTTTGTACCTGTAATTTTTAATGTTACTTTGAATTGTTTGGCATCGCTTCCTGATGTGCGTCCATTATACGTGGCAATAAGGTTGAGCGTCGGATTGCTTATTTCTCCATCAATAAAACTCAAATTTCCGGAAGTGCCGAATACTTTGAGAAATTGGTATTCTGAGTTGGGGCTTAAAGTGAGATCGCCGTAAATTTGCCGCTGTCCGTCCTGCGGATTATACAAGTATCTAAGCGTTTTACGTTGATCCAACGGGAGAATTTCGGCGCGAATTTCCTCGAACTCAGCTAATAACATGCGCAGAGAAATTCTATGCGGCGATTTGATTGTCAAATCAAAATCGGTCTTATCAACTATCGAAGGAGTGATGCGCTCTTTGTGAGCATCCGGCTCTGTTGAAGCCGATGTTTTGACCGTTGCCGCGGTATACGAATTGTTTGCATCGGCTTGCGCATAATTTTTTGCAGAATTGACATTCTTCTCTGCAATCTTAATTTTATTGCGAGTTGTGTCAATAATATAGCGAAAGCGCGAAACATTAGCTTGAATTTTTTTGTCAGGCGGCATTACAATTTCGGCTGCTTTTATGCTAAGTCCGCCGCGCAAAAATGGCTTGTTAAGTTTGCCGAAGAAGTGAATTGAAGTATCGGGAGTTGCTGCAATAAATTTGCCGTACATAATCGGCATTGTTGCGACAGAAGCGTCGCTCATAAGCATTATGCCAGGCGATGTTATATAGAGATCGAGAGAATCAATGGAAAAGCCGTCAATAATTATACGCCCATTGACATTGGCTACTCCGCCCCGCAAATCTCCGGGCTGGTTTCTCAAACGAAATTCATCAATTTTTATAGTATTATTTTTAAGCGAAAAAACGCCGTCGGCAAAGTATTGCAGATTGGTGCTGAGAGTAACCATCGAAGCTCCGTAGATTACGGCGCGACCACCATAGTTGATATTTCCGGGCGTTCCATTTATATAAATATCTGCATCAGCAAGTCCTTGCACTTTCTTTACCCCAGGAATAAACGGAGCAAACACTGCAACTGACAGCCGCTTTGCCAATGCAGACACAATAATCGGCTTCGTTGCGCTAAGTCGTTGTTTCACAGTTGCAAAAGCAAGATTGAGCGGCAGTTGCTTCACTTCTGCGGTTAATGTTTTACTTTCAGTAAGAAATTTAGGATTGACGACGACAATATTGCCGGAGATATTCGAGTCAGCATGATTGAAATTAATGCTTTGATTGCCAATTAGAATATTGTTATACGAAACATCTGTAAAATTGCCTTTTAACGTTAATTTAGGATTTGTTAAATTTCCTTCGGCAGTGAATGTCATCGAATCGAGATTGCCTTGCAAGGAGTGCAAAATATCCTTTATATCGAGCGGAATATCAGGAATTGTTTGAATATCTTCCAATGGAAAATGAACAATGTCAATTTTGGCATTTTTCATTGAAACACTGGAAAAGATACCGCTGACGTCAATTGTTTCCGCTTGCTGCCTATTCATTCGCATTTCATCAATTTTGAAACCTAATGGCGAAATGCTGCCTTGCACATTGCCAGATGAACTCCACTTCATCCCGCGATAATCAGTTTCTAATTGTGAGATATTGAAGTCAAGCAATGAGTCGAGGTCGGTTGCAGTTCCTTGCGCAGACACACGCAATAAGTCCTCATAGCTTCCCGATATTGAATAGGATAAATTATGATTTTCATAATGAAGCCCTATTATCGGCTTAGTAAATTTCATGGAATTCAATGCAAATGATGAGTCCCATTGCAAATTTCCATTGATGTATTCAACAGAAATTTGCGCGTCATCATGTTGGGCGCAGTGCAGCTGAAGCGCGCCTCTGATAGTGTCGGAAATAAGATGTATTTCTGGATTATTGACATTAAGCGTTGATATTGTAATGGTGTCGAGAGAAAGTGAAGCATTCGTTCCGTCAACATCAATTCCTCCGCGCAACCATCCAGAAGATAATATAGTTCCAGCTTTGAAATAAAGTGTAATCGGTGAAAAATCACGTATGTCCGCTTGAAAGCGAAGCTGCAGCGTATCGTTAAAATTTGATTGTGAAATAGTTTTGATTTCTTTGTTTTGGCTTCTTCCCGAAATGGACGAAATTTTTTTGTCGGCAAACTTTACAATAGCTGAAGTTTGATGCTCCAGCGTGTGGATGAGCGATGAAAAAGTAAATCTTCCTTGAATGTCGAGGTCAATTGGACGTGATGTAAATAAGATATGTCTGCTGTTCTTTCCAAGCGGTTTCACTGTTGCATAAATCGGCAGATTGAGCAAAGAGCGGTCTTTCATGTGTACAGCTCTAAAATTGCCTTCGAAAGCGGTGTTGAGCGAATCAGGATGAAAACCCTCGCCAGCCAAACGAAAATCACCGTCGAGCGTAAGCGGATAGGAAAAGCCGGCAGCAGTATGAATAGGAAACATTTCACAAGCGGCTGCAATATCATAGATTGGTCGTCTCGGCGAACGTAAATTCAATGTTCCATGCACAGTTGCTATTCCATCGTTTTTGCCCGCAAAATCTTCATTCAAAGTATCAGCAATATCAATTCGCATCGTGTCAATTGATATTATACCGCCGCGATCGGCCGAGCCATTGAATAGAAATGACTTGATTGTTCTGTTTCCTATTCGTGAACGATTCAGTTGAACATTGGCAGAGCTATGAAGATCTTTAAGCATCGTTCCTTGTCCATTCATTGTTACTCGTCCGTTGATCGAGCCGTTTAGGTCGGGATTCTGAGCTATTTTCCCAATATTAAGATTAGCGGTTGTTACATTCAGCCAGTATGCAAGTGTGTCGCGCGCAGGGTAAAGCGTAAGATGACCTGAAACATCGCCTGATTTTGTTGAAGCAAGAAGATCGAAAGCCAAAGAATCAGAAGGCACAATATCAGCTTTTACGTTCTTTAGTTGAACGTTTCCTAAAAAGTTAAGCTTAGGAAGATAAAGCGCCGGAGTTGCCTTTTGAAATTCATCATAATTAATCAATGACTCGCGAATCGTTGTCAGAATGCGCAAATTATTGGATTTATGAAGGTTTAGCACTCTTGCTTGAATATTTGCGAAAGATAGTGGCGAAGAAATATGCAGCGTTCGAACCGTCATTTCCTGCAAGGTTCCGAGGGCTTCAAGCTTGAGCTTATATGTGCCTGTAACGCCCATATACGGCAAAAAATACCGAATGTCTTTTGTTGCAATTGAGTCGGCGTCGAGAGTAACCGAAAGAGGCATTGTAGCAATGGAAGAATCGCTCGGCCTTTCAAAGATATTGCCTTCAATATTAATTGAGCCGCTCACATTTGAATTTGCAGTCCGAAGATAAAAATCGCGCAGTTTAATTTCGGATTTGTTTGCGAGAGCGATGAATCTTAAAGAGTTAACGTAGAATGAAGTGCGATTTTCCTTAAATTCAGCATTTCGAATTCTCGCATGAAAAGATGATTCTGCAAGATTAGCTCCGGCTGATAATCGAATATTGAGATTTTGGAAAAATGCGTGAGAAAAATCCATTATGCTGTCTGCAGCGGCGGCAGAAGTGGAATCGAAGATAGTTAACGCTGAGTTGCTTAATGCAAGAGTGCGAATATGAATCGGCCAGTCGAATGGTTTGCGGGCAGATGCATCGGTATTTGGTTTGACAAAAAGATTGTAATTCCAAACGCCACCGCCGTCTCGAAGAAGTTTTACAGAAGCATCATAAATTGTTAGCTCACTGATATTGATGGAGTTGTCTAAGAGAGCAGCTGCATCGTATTCAATGCTGATTCGTGAAATGGAAGCGAGCGTATCGTTGGCGGCAAAAAGTGTTACATTATGCAGATGAATGCCATTGATCCAATTAAATTCAATGTCTGATATAGATATTTTGCCAGTTAATTCGGCATTTATCGCATTTTCAGCAAAACTAAGTGCCCATTGACGAAAGGAGTGGATCTGAGCAATAGAAATAATAAACAAACAAAGCAAAAGAACCGATGATAATACGGCGTAAATTGCACGACGCAAAATCATAAAAAGTGATCCTGCGATTGTTCGTTTGCTTTTTATTGGAGGCGATGAATCCAAAATAATAATCTCTGCTTCAAGATAAAATGGTCAATCGGAGAAGTTGTCAGAAATCGAACAAAAACTTGGCAATTCTATAAATTTCTGACAATTTCTATGCCGAGAGTTCTACTAATTCCCTGCATATTTGTCAAATTTTTTAAAATATCGCGTAATTGCAGTTCGGCAGTAATTCCAGAAGCTATAGAACAGCGAAAAGCAATATTGAGAATGCCGCCCGATTTCAGATATATTTCAGAGGGAAATCGTTCGTCGAGAGTTGGGTTATATTCAGCCGCAACAGACAGAAAAGGACCTAATGAATGTTCTACTCCTAAGTAGAAATTTGGAATTTGCTTAGACGGATGGTCGGGGCTGAGTGAATAACATAATCCTGCGTGTGCGGAAATTGATCCCAAAGGCCATCTGTACGTTTTGCTTGCTACGGCAAATAGTCCGGGCGGCTGAGTTTGAAATCGATTGCCGAGAAAACCGCCGCGTCCCTGCGTGTTAAGCCCAATCATAATTGCAGGCACTACTAAGGTTTCATTGAAGATTCTTGCGCGAATGTTCAATGAAGGATAATCTTGTGTAACAATATCGCCGCTGCCAATGAGATTATTTATACCAAAAGATGAGCCAAGATTTAACCAAGACGAAATACCATAAGAAACGTCAGCCATCATGCCGCCGCCGGGGTAAGAATTGACATAAACACCTATAGCACTTTTTGGCAATACGCCGGCTGTGGGCATATCAACGATAAATCTCGATTCTAATGGCGCATTATCACCGGCATTGCCTTGAGCATAAATTTGGGCGAAAAAAAACAAAGCGATAAATGGCAAAAAAATAAATTGGTGAGCAATCATCAATAGTTGCATTAGTGAATTTTAAAATTGCAAAATAAATATACTTTAGAAATATAATTAAAATAGTAATGCTGTCAAAATTATTAACGTTGTTATTTGTTGTATTGTATGAGGGAAAGCAGAAGATAATTTACGAAAGCATATAAAATAATATTCGTGATAAAACAAGAAGCTTAAGATAATTGAATTCCAGATGATTCCAACGGTGCAATCATTGTATTGAAGGAAATTATCATCATATCAGTGTGAGTATAGAAACAGTTAACGAAGATGAATTTCTACAAATATGTAAGCAAGACGAAAATCATATTAAAATCGTGATTAACCGATGGTTTGATTGGGTTAAATGATTGTCGCTTTTGTGATTGAACATCATAATTGAACGTTTGAATCAACGATTTGAAACAACAATCTAATAACCGACTGCCGCATCATCGCCTCGCGGATCAGCGCCGGTTTCAAGCGATTTGTCTGGCAGCACGAGAATAGCGTCAACTCGTCCGATTGGTTCACGAACAACGATGTTGTGTCCTTTTGCTTCGAGCGTAGTTTGTACTTCGCGGGTCAGAGTTTGTTTTTCAACATAGATTTGATCAGGTAGCCACTGATGATGAAAGCGCGGCGCATTTACCGCCTCTTGCATAGTCATGCCGAACTCTGTTGCGTTCAGCACAGTTTGAAGCACTGAAGTTATTATTGTAGAGCCGCCAGGAGTGCCTAACACCATAAAAAGATTTCCCGACTTTTCGATGATTGTAGGTGTCATCGAACTTAACATTCTTTTATTTGGTGCTATTGCATTGGCATTTCCGCCAGTCAGACCATAAGCATTAGTGCTTCCGGGCTTTGCACTGAAATCATCCATTTCATTATTCATTAAAAAACCGGCGCCGGCTACAACAGTTTTGGAGCCGTAGCTGCCGTTAAGAGTGGTAGTAACAGCAACGGAGTTACGCTCATCGTCAATAATAGAAAAATGAGTGGTTTCTTCCTTTTCAGTTTGTATAGCGCGAATATAAGGAGGCACTCCGGCATTAATATTCTCGCTTGGCGTTGCAGAATCAGAAGAAATTGAAGCAATCCTTTGAGTGATATATCGCTTGTCGAGCAGGCCTTTTACTGGAACGTTTACAAAATCTGGATCGCCTAAATATGCAGATCGGTCGGCATATACGCGCCGTTCGGCTTCGGCAAGAAAATGAATTGTTTCAGTTGAATTATGCTTCCATTGAGCGAGCGGCTTTGCTTCAGCCATTGTGAGTAATTGCATCAGGGCAACGCCGCCGCTTGAAGGAGGTGGCATAGAGATTACCTTATATTGCTTATAGACGCCAATGATGGGAATGCGCCAAACTACGTTGTAATTGCGCAAGTCCTCGACAGATATGAGTCCGCCGCCCCGCTGCATTTCGTTTACAATCATAGTGGCGGTAACACCTTCATAGAAGCCGCTGCGCCCATTATCGCGGATTCGCTCAAGAGTAGCGGCCAATTCAGTTTGACGTAATGTGTCGCCGGCTCTCCATGCTTTCATAGATATGAATGCACATCCGTTAGGATTGTATTCTATAAAGTTGCAACGCTCATTATTCAGTTCGTAAGCTAAGCGAGAGGAAACAGGGAAACCCCTTCGCGCAAGTTCAATTGCCGGCTGCAATAAATCGGCAAATTTTATTTTCCCAAAACGTTTATGCGCTGCAATCATTCCATCAACACTGCCAGGAACGCCTGATGAAAGTTGTCCAAATAATGACAAATTCTTTTGCGGCTCACCATTTTCGTCCAAATACATATATTTAGTGGCAGCAGACGGAGCTTTTTCGCGGAAGTCCAAAGCGAATGATTTGCCATTTTTATTTCGAAACACTAAAAAACCGCCTCCGCCAATATTGCCGGCTCCTGGATATACAACTGCGAGAGCGAAATGCACTCCAACAGCAGCATCAATAGCATTTCCACCTTGTTTGAGAATTTCAATACCAACTTGCGATGCTAATGGATGAGCTGAGACAACCATTCCATGAGAAGAAGTTAAACCTTGTCCTGAATATAAGCCAAGTGATGTCAAGAAAATGATAATGACGCTGCAAAGAATGTGTTTTGCAACATGGAATAATCTTAACCTTGAAATAGAAAATGTTGGCATTTATTTTTAATTGAATTGTAAATTTTTCAGCATCAGTATGCGAAAATTTAAAAAAAAGACGAAAGATAAAAAAAATATGACATATAATTTATTCTGCAACAAAACCAAAATTGCGAAAACATTCGATCAATAGTTGTCTAAATATGATATGCAAAACTCGATTATTTCTTCAAATATATTACTCTTTGTCAGCATAGAAACGCAAGAATCAAGTAAAATTACCGAGTAATCTTAGCTATAAAAAATAAAAAATTTATACAACTAACTATTCGTTTTTTTCGTAGATTTGCAGAAATAGATTTGTTTGAAAAAGTATGTCAGGCAAATTGTTGGAAATTGAATCATACCCTCTTGTTTTTCCTAAATATTGAAATTCTATACTTTGCAAATAGGTTTATCTTGTTCTAATTTATTTATGGAGAAGTATAATGGTTAAAGAGCTGATGTTAACAGCAGTGTTGTTAATGATAACTGTTTGCACAGAAGCCATTGCCAGCGATGGCGAGGATGTTTTGCGACCTCGTGGAAGCGCGGCAGAGCGTCATGCTAATGATGGTTTGAGAGTATCGCGATCTATGATACTTGGTATCGAAGGAGGCGCCAATTATTCGATGTTTTCCCAAACTATGAATCGGACAGGCGCTGCATTGCCAGATTCGCCAGAAAATGTGCTAAAAGAAGGCGCTGGAATATCGCCATATTTTGGCTTAACCGCAGATTTTCTGCTTGCAAAATCAATAGGGCTGCAATTCCGAGCGCTATATGATGCCAAAAATGTTTCTCGTGAATTTAATTCAGCTTCCGATGGCACGGTTGATAATAGTTTTCAGATAATCAATGTCCCTTTGGTTGCAAAATATACTCTAGACATGAATAATATAACAACTGCTTTGGCTTTGCGAATAGACATAACAAAATCAGTATTTATAACAGCAGGCCCAATGGCTCAATTTACGTTAGGGAATGTAACGCGACACGATGAAGTTAGAATCGTTAACACTGACAGCAATTATTTTCGCATAAATTATGATGGTATTGCTGGAAAATACTCATCCATTGAACGTTCAATAAATAAAGTGTCGAAATTATTGTCTGGCAATCAATATGTTGCAGATTCTGGCGTATCGTATTCTTCTATGCGATATGGGTTGGAATTTGGAATAGGAGCAAAGCTTGATATTGGCAAGAATTTGTGGCTTGTGCCACAAGTACGATATCAATATATGCTTACTCCGCTGTATAATAATTTTGGCGCAGAAGATGGTGTGCGAATGCTAACAAATCAGCCATCGCATATTGATTTTTCAGATCCAAAATTGCATTCGCTGCAGTTTGGTGCGGCTTTGTGGTTTGGCATTTAATTTAATTAGGAGAAAAAATAATGAAAAAATACACTATGTTCTTGTCTTTTGCATTTGCCCTATTTCTTTCTTTGACAGCTTTACCATTGCAATCACAACAAAAACAAATACAAATAACTCGCCCTGATTTTAATTCAAATGTTGATGATTTTGGGACGTCGCTTGTACGCAGCGGACGATTTCTGTACTTTACTAGCGAACGCGACGGCGACGGGCAGCGATTGTTCGTTGTTGAAAGAAGCTCATCTGGCTGGCGTGAACCAGTAATGATATCAGGTGAAGTAAGTGATGGTGGCCAAGTTGGCGCAGCAACTCTAACTCCAGATGGACAATTTATGGTGTTTAGCGCATATCAGCACGAGAAAGGAAATGTTGGGCGAACTGACTTGTTTAGCGCTCGGCGCGTAGATGGTAAGTGGACGGATGTAAAAAATTTGGGCGCCGACGTTAATTCGGAATACTTCGACTCGCAGCCGTCAATTACATCTGATGGCTCGACTCTCTATTTTGCAAGCGATCGTCCGGGCGGAATGGGCGGCGTTGATATATGGATGACTACTCGATTGGGCAATTCATGGACTAAACCTGTTAATGTACGTAGTGTAAATTCTACCGATGATGATATGTCGCCTTCAATTGCAGCAGATGGACGAACGTTTTATTTTGCAAGCAATCGAGCAGGCGGTTCAGGTGGGTTTGACTTATATGTCGTAAAAAAAACCGGCGAAGCGTACGGTACAATAAGAAATATGGGAGCACCAATTAACACTTCGGAAGATGAATATTTCTATGCTTCGTTGCAGAATACTGACATCGGTTTTTTCTCGCGAGGGAGTGATATTTCCAACTTTAATGTTATGATGATTGTTCCTAATCCTTTTCCTGCTGATCCTGCATTAATAATAACCGGCGTAGTAAGTGATGCCGATACGAAAGATCCGCTGGGAGCTTCAATTACTTTGACAGACCTAAAGACAGGAAAAAGAGTGGCTGATTTGCGAAGCGATGATATTACAGGCGAGTATCTGGCAACGTTAAATTCTGGAAGAGTTTATTCATTAACTGCTTCAAAAAATGGATATGTATTCTATAGTCAGAGGTTTGAAGTGCCGCCAACAGAACAAGGAACAGATTTATCAAAAGACATATCTTTAACTCCTATTCTTTCTGCAAATTCAAAAACTCGTCTTTTAGTGTTTTTTGATTATGACAAATCTGATTTGAAAGATGAGTCAATCCCAGAGCTTGAACGAGCTATTGAGTTCTTGAAGGATAATTCATCTGTGAAAGTTTCAATGGAAGGCCATACAGACGATCAAGGAGGAGATGACTATAACGATAAATTGTCGCTGCGACGCGCTGAATCAGTGAAGAAATATCTGGTTGACGGCGGGATAGACGCTTCGCGTGTGGTAACAAAAGGAATTGGAAAGCACAAACCTTTAGTTAATGGTTCTACAGATGAAGCCAGAGCGCAAAACAGACGCGTTGAAATGATAATATTGCAGTAATAAAAGATGCATTAAGCAGCTATTAATAGAAAAAGCGGTGATAAATTTATCGTCGCTTTTTCTATTACTTCTAAGAACTGCGGCTGATTAGAATTGAACTCCTGCATTGATTGTGAATCGCAGTCCTCCGGCAACCGATCTTGAGCTATGATCTTCGTAGAACAGCGCATTTCCTTCAATTCCGGTTTGCAAAGAAACAACGTCAAATATTTCAGATGAAACGCCGGCAAACATGAACGCAGTAGGTCCTAAACGGCTGTATCCGGCAGCAAAATTAGCAGTGGGCTTCAATCCTAAAGGCAAAATATCTGAATTTTCTTTGTATTGAACAATAGCTTCATAGCCAGTTGCCATTGGATTTATTTCAATTCCGGCTCCTTTTGCAACCACAATATTGTAAGAGCGGGCATTATACTGCAAACCAACTGAAAGCTCATTGGAAATAATCCTCAGCACAGACAATCTTGTAGGAAATGTAAATGAAGCTGATGTGCCAAATCCTCCAAGAGTTACGGCAATATCCTTTGGATCTGAAATCGTTTGTTTTGCATATATAGAAGTCGCTGATGATGTGCTCGCCGAAGAATATGGAACTGAAAATGAGGATAATGACTCGTTGTTTATTATTTCAACTTTTTCTATGGAAGCTGAAATATGAGGTTCGTCTTGTGCCGAGATGTTTGGCAGTGATTCTGATTTTATCAGCTGTTGAGTTGCAGCATTTAGATTATTTACATGCCAATTTGCAACAGATGCGGCATGCTCCGGAAAGTTATGTGTTTGTGTATTGGTAAAACGCTGCAGCACGATACCGTCAGCGTTCGACATGTTTTTCTGATTTTCAGATTTTAACGGAGCATCGAGCGGCGATGTGTTTTGGTAGTTAACTCCACCTGTTAAAATTGCCGCTGCCATGCTGGCTGCAACTCCATAGCGTAAGAGTAAATGAGCAAATGTCGGTTGCAATAGTTTATCAAGGCTTGAATTATTGCCGAACGCGCTTGACAGTATTGACGAATGAAGATGTTCGGGAACAGCAGCATTGCGACTTTGTTCAAAAAACTGATTGCTACGAATAGCGTCTGCCATATATTCTTGCAATTCTGTGCTGCTAGCCAAATCGTTGAATAACACTCCTCGTTCAACGTCGGTAATTTCACCGTCAATGAAAAGATGAATCAACTCTTTAGCCGAGAAAATATCATGTGATGCTGTCATGTTTTTTAAAGATTTCCAGCCATATATGGATGAATTATTTCTGCTATTCTGCGCTTTGCGCGAACCAACCAATTGCGGACAGTTGTTACTGGAACTTCCATGATTTCGGATATTTCCTGATATGAAAGGCCGTCATAAACCTGCAAAATAAACGCTTCTCGCTGGTCGTCGCCGAGAATATCCAACGCTGACGTTATAATTTGGTCGAATTCAGCAGTTTCAACGGTTTTGTCGTAGTGTGGCATTTCCAGATTTTCAGATGTAACAACAATTCGTCTCTGCTGATATTCTTTCATTTGCAGGCACGTATTTCTTGCAATTCGAAGAAGATACGCAGGCACATTTGTCATAACTTTTTCTACTTCAGCGCTATGAATAAACCGAAGGAATGTTTCTTGAAAAGCATCTTCGGCAGATTGTTTATGCCACAGAACTTTTGTGCAGTAGAGATAAATTTTTGACGAATAGCGACTATATAATTCCTCAAATGCTTTTTCGCGCATTTTCGTATCGCGCAAAAGCGCAAACAATACATCATCGGATTTATCATAATAATCACGATTGGTCATACTATTCAACATGTGAGAATCTCTGCTTCTGTCGTTAATAATAATCAAAAATAGGTTTTGTTTCAGAATAATGAAAAAAACGGCGCAAAAGACACATTAAGCTTCTTGCAAAACACCAATTTCAAAAATTATTGAATTCTTTGAACTATATAGATGAACTTCAATAAAAGAATAGAGATTTTGCGTTGCAAATCACAAGCGCATCATATCCAATAAATTAATTAGCGTTCTGCTTCGTTTTCTGTGCAGACAAAGCTTCTTAATGATAAAATGTTTTGAGCAATGAGACAGTAAAAAATTTTACAACCAAGTTTCTGTTGGTTTTTGTTGTAATTTCAGCTAGAAATCTTTGCTTATAAGCGATAAATCGAACGAATCCGGCGTAATTTTCAAAAGGGAATTAACTTATATAGTAAAGTTATAGATTATTGATTAGAAAAATCATTTGTAAATTTCGCAAAAAAACGAACGTAGTTTGAAAAAGCTTATGAAACTGCATCTTAAAAATTTAGCGTCATATAATCCATCTTCGCTGCGTTTATCTTTTTTGCAGACATTAAGCATTGTATTTTGCGCTTCCATAGCTTTGATGTTTGCTTCTTGTGTGCCTGTGTTGCGCATTGACAAAGCCAAAGAAGTAATTTGCCTTCCGCCACCTCCGCAGGACTGCCGACCAATGCAATGGATAGGAGCTGTTTTTGACACAAGCGCAAGCAAACTTGTAGATACTGGCTATCATCTTGCCATTGAACCGCTTGCCACAATGAACACGCCTTCGGACGAATTTCAATTAAGTTTTACGTCTGCCAATCGCGGATTTGCCACAGTAACGAGAAATGGAAAAAATACACTGCAACGTTTTGTCATCGCTCAACAAACAATTGGAAAATTGGATAACTTTTCGGTTGTTTATGACAGTATTTCATCATGCGGCAGCATATCGTTAATCGGAGGAAAAGGAGTGATGTCGGCAGCAACTCCCGACAAATTGCTTGGCGACCAAAATCTTGTAGAAATTGAAAAAGTAGACAGCGGAATAGAAATAATACGCGATTGTGGTCCAAATGTAAATGTGCCAATAAATTGGGAATCTCAGCCGGCGCTTACTCCCGACGGACGTGTAATGTTTTTTGCCTCGGAGCGTGAAGGAGGGCTTGGAGGCACGGATATTTGGTTCAGCATACGCTCTCAATCAGGCGAATGGAGCAAACCGTATAATTGCGGACCAGCTGTTAATTCACGGTGTGATGAAATCACTCCTTTTGTAACTCATGATGGAAAGCATTTGCTTTTTTCATCAAATGGACGCGAAACTATTGGCGGCTATGACATTTTTTTGGCCGATATTGCACCGAATTTTTCCTTGTTTATAAACGACACTGCAAATTCATCACTCACATTGCCTTTTCTTTTCGGGCAGGCGCGAAACTATGCTGCTCCGCTTAACACAGTTTATGACGAGATATTTCCAACTACTCCGTCTGATCCCGATACATTGCTTTATTATTCGGCAAATCAGCCGACGACGGAAGTTAATGCTGGAGGATTTGATTTCTTTGTATTGCATCAGGTGCCGTTTTGGTATAAAAAGGATCGTCATCTTACGGCAATGGAACGTTTGCAGCGGTATGACCTTGATACAATAGGACTTTCGGCAGAAGAGAGCGCAATTCTCGAAGGGCGAGTTTATCAAGAAGAAACCAAGAAGCCGGTGTCAGATGCTGACGTGTCAGTTAAAAATCTCGAAAATCAAAAAATAGTAGGACTTGGATCTACTGATACTACAGGACGTTATCGCCTTAAAGTGCCGGTAAATAAAGATTTGGAAGTTACGGCTCAAACAGAGGAATTATTCTATGATACATATAAAATTCGTGTACGTCCTGAAGACAGCGGCCGTGTTTTTCTTCGTGATTTGAATGTGCCTGCCAAATTGATTTTACGCATTAATTTCCCAACGGATGTCTACCTCGATCCATACGGGAAAGTATTGGACAGCAACGGCGTGGAATCTCAGCAAACTTGGCAGGAAGCAATAAATTTGCTTGCCGAAAATATATTGCGATATCGTGAAAGAATACGGAAGTTAGTTTTAACAGGCCATACCGATGATGTTGGCAGCGTTGCATATAATCAAGCATTAGGTCAGCGTCGCGTTGATTTTGTAGTTAATGAATTGGTAAAAAGAGGTGTGCCGCGCGAGTTTTTAGATGCCAGATCTGCCGGAAAGTTGGAGCCTCTGCCCAAAAAAGATGGAGAATATATTGACATGTACCGCAAGCGTCTGCGTCGTGTAGAACTAACAAAAGTTATGGAAGTTAAAACACCGTGAAAGAATCATCGCTTACGCCTAAAAAACTATTGTTTTATTTATTGGCATTCACCACTCTGACACTATTGGCTGCTGCCATTTTTATCACAGCAGTTGTATATGATAAAATTCCTTCGTTTGACCAGCTTGAAAATCCCAAGCAAGATCTTGCAACTCGAATAATTAGTTCTGACGGCGAATTGCTCGACCATTTCTTTGTCAAACGACGAACATACGTTCCTTTCGACAGCATTCCTAAGCCGTTTATCAATGCGTTGATTGCAACTGAAGACCGCGAGTTCTACAATCATTGGGGAATTCATTTTACGCGAATTTTAAAAGCCACGATAAAGAATGTTCTTTCATTTCATGTGCGCGAAGGCGCCTCAACTATAACGCAGCAGTTAGCTTTGAATCTCTTTTTAAAACGCGAGCTGTCGCTTACAAGAAAAATCCGCGAAGCATTTACAGCAGTGAAATTAGAGCAAACTTACACGAAAAATGAAATTCTTGAACTTTATGCCAATACTGTTTATTTCGGTCGCGGCGCTTATGGAATTCAAGTGGCCGCCGAATTATATTTCGGAAAATCACCGCTTGAGTTAGACGCTGCAGAATGTGCTTATTTAGTGGCAGTATTGAAAGGACCGGAAGCGTACAATGCAATACAGAATTACGACAAGTCTTTGAAAAGAAGGAATTTAGTGTTGTTGATGATGAATGAAAACGGATCGCTGAGTAACACAGATTATATTGTTGCCCGCGAAAAAAAAATTACTCTTTCTAAACGCATTGACGCGCGACAAATAGGAATCGCCCCACATTTTGTGGAAGCAATCAGACAAATGCTTGAAAATGACTCGCGCTATGGTATGCAAGGGTATAATCTGTATCGCGACGGACTTGTAATATACACAACGCTTAATGCTCAAATACAAAAGCATCTTAACTCTGCGGTTGTAGAGCATTTGCAAGAATTTCAACCTCAATTTGACAAAACATGGACTTGGCGCGATAAATCACAATTCCTTAATGCTTTAATTCAAAGAACGATTGAACAAATGCCAGAATATACGGCACTTGGCGATGATGAAATTACAAAAAAGGCATTCGTGAAAGAATTTGCAAAAAAAATAGCTGGCAATCCTTTGCAGATTGACTCGATAAAACGACGCGCCACTATCATACAAACAGGCGCTGTTGTAATAGATCCCTATAATGGACATATACTTGGCTTAGTGGGAGCATCGCCGCTATTTATGCATCTTACGCCTGAAGCGCGATATTCTCTCAATCATGTCATGCAAATGCGACGTCAGCCCGGTTCTTCATTCAAGCCATTTGTCTATGCATCAGCGCTCGAAAACGGATTGACTCCTCAAACGATGATAGAAAGCGGGCCTTTTTCTTATACTATGCCTAGCGGACAAGTTTGGTCTCCGTCTGGCTCGAATAAAGAAGGAGGAGAAATACCATTGTCGACAGCATTAAAGTTTTCTATAAATACCGTTGCCGCGCGTCTAATCACCGAGCATACTTCGCCTTCCGAAGTAATTGCATTGGCTCACCGCATGGGGATTACCACGCCGTTAGACCCTTACCCGACATTGGCGCTTGGCGCTGAAGAGGTTGTTCCGTTGGAATTAACTTCTGCTTATGGCGTTTTTCTTAATCAGGGAATTTATCTTGCTCCTGTGATGATTACGCGCATTGAAGACCGTTATGGTAATGTGCTTTTTGAGCAAAAGAATCCAAACCGTTTGACGGATGCTTTGCGTCCGTCAATTGCAAAAGAAATGACAGAAATGATGCAAGGAGTTATAAACGGAGGAACTGCTTCATCCATACGAAAATGGTATCGTTACGATGCTGCCGGCAAGACAGGAACGACCAATGATTTTACAGATGCATGGTTCGTAGGATTTACACCTCAACTTCTTGCTGGAGTCTGGGTTGGCTTTGACAATCAAAAAGTGAAATTCACCGGCTGGTATGGTCAGGGAGGAAAAGCTGCTGCACCGATTTGGGGAAGATTGATGGGCAAAATCTATGCCGACAAGAATCTTGGCTACACACAAACGAAATTTGGTTTTGGCGAAGGAGTACCATCGGATTCTGTATTGAATGCATTGGTGAAGAATCCGCCGCCGGAAGACAGCATACCACCTGAACCGATTACTACCCCGCAAAGCTCGATAGAAATTCGCGAAAAACATGAGTAGATATTTTGCACCTATGAATCTAAGCGAGCAAGCTCAATTTTTTGAGGCATCGTACCTACACTAAGATTTTGTAATTTTGCAATATTGGCGGATGTTTTAACATACTTTTTATATCAATATATGGCTAATCTTCTTCGAAAAATCTTTGAACGCCCATATACTTTTAAGAAAAACGGTTATGAGATGCAGTCTTCTCTTGTTGTCCTTCATGCAGGAGATATAGTGGAATATGCTGTAACAGCTACAGACGGATTGACTTACACAATAGAATCGGTAGATTCTGCCTCTGGCGAAGCAACTATTCGCAGCAATACAGCAAAAGGCAAACGCTACTGTGTTTCGCTTGTTATGCTTCGAAAAAAAGATTAAAACAATATATTTTACCATAGTTTGATATCAACAAAACACACTATAGAATTTTATGAAAGATTTTAAAAACGAAGAATATCTTGATTTTGGCGATAAAACCATTGCAGCGAAGCAAAGAAAAGCAATAGACGCTGTTCGTTCGCTGTTTGGCAAGGAGTATCCAAATATTATTAATGGCAAAGAGATAATAAGTGAAGGGAAAACTGTTTCCGTAAACCCGTCAAATCATGATGAGAAAATCGGAATTTTTCAAAAGTCCGGCAAAGATCAAGCTGAACAGGCAATGCAATCCGCAGCGGCTGCCTTTGAGACATGGAAAAAAACTTCAGTAAAGAAACGCGCTAATTTTCTATTCAAAGCTGCAAACGTGATAAGAAAGAGACGACTCGAAATCAACGCTTGGATGATATCAGAAGTTGGCAAAAATTACCTTGAGGCTGATGCTGATACTTGTGAAGCAATTGATTTTCTTGAATATTACGGGCGGGAGGCGTTAAGATATGGAGGAAAACAACCAATTATAAGTTTAAAAGGCGAACGTAATAGACTAACATACATACCGTTAGGCGTTGGAGTTGTAATTCCGCCGTGGAATTTTCCGTTTGCAATACTTGTCGGCATGTCAAGTGCGGCTATTGTAACAGGAAATACAGTAGTGTTAAAGCCATCATCTGATTCTCCGATGATGGGCTGGTTATTCGCCGATATTATGCGTTCTATAGGTTTGCCCGATGGCGTATTGAATTTTTTAGTGGCTTCCGGATCTGAAACAGGTGACTATCTCGTTCAGCATCCTAAAACAAGATTTGTATCTTTTACCGGTTCAATGGAAGTTGGACTGCGCATAAATGAACTTGCAGCAAAAAAATCAGCAGGGCAAATTTGGATAAAAAGAGTAGTTGCAGAGATGGGCGGAAAAGACAGCATAATTGTTGACAAAGTGAAAAACATAGACGAGGCAGTAAAAGGAACGGTTGCGGCAGCTTTTGGATTTCAAGGTCAAAAATGTTCGGCGTGTTCACGCGTGATTATTGATGCAGAAATTTACGATGAATTTACAAAGCAATTGCAAGAAGAAACTGCAAAGCTTTCTATTGGAGATGCAACAAATAATTATACAGTTGGTCCAGTTGTATCATCAAAAGCTGAACGAACTATTTTAGAATACATTGAAATAGGAAAAAAAGAAGGAAGATTGCTCAATGGCGGAGGCAAAGTAGCCGGATTGAACGGCTATTATATTCAACCGACAGTGATTGCTGATGTGTCGCCAACTGCTCGCATAGCTCAAGAAGAGATATTTGGACCAGTGCTTGCAGTTATAAAATCATCCGGACAGCAAGAGTCATTGTCAATAGCCAATAATACGATATACGGACTTACTGGCGCTGTATACTCCGACGATCCAGAATATCTTACAAAATCAGCCCAAGATTTTCATGTTGGCAATCTTTATTTAAATCGCAAATGCACCGGCGCTTTAGTAGGATGCCATCCATTTGGCGGTTTCAATATGAGCGGCACAGATTCTAAAGCCGGAGGCCGTGATTATCTAATGCTTTTTCTTCAAGCAAAGACAATAAGCGAAAAAATACGTTAAACTTAAAGGCGAATGTAATACTTCACTGTTAAAAGCCCTGTTTAAGGCGGAAGCAACCAAATCGGGCTTCCGCTTTTTTTTTACGCATCAATAATTGCCATGAAGTTGAAAAATGCTTGTGAGTAATGAATATTAAAATTTTGATTGTAGAAAGCGATAAAAATACCCGTAGATTATTGTCCAAAATGATAATAAAGAAGTATCCATTTTGCACATTAATTGAAGCAACCAACGGCATTGAAGCACTTGTGGCAATAGAGAATGAAAATCCTCATGTAGTATTTTTAGAAGCTCGGCTACCAATGATGAATGGATTTGAAATGCTGACAATCGTTCGCAATAATTATCGATATAGGTATTTGCCTATCTATATTCTCACAAGCGTCCACGAGCGCGAAATTGTACTTAAATTCGCACAGATTGGCGTAAATGGATATATTCTAAAGCCCATAACCAATACTGTGATATATTCGAGCATTGATAAAATTATTGCAATAATGAATGCAAATGAAAAGCAGGTGGCAGAAAAGAAAAAATCAATCATACTTTTAGATAGCGATCCTGTTTTCACAACGTTTTTTACTGCTGTGTGCTCGCCATTTGCCATTATACGCATAGCTTCAACATCGAAAGAGTTGTTTCGTATGGCAACTCAAGATATGCCTACGGATGTATGTATAGTCGAAATTAAGAATGATTCGGACAGAGCTGATTTGGATGAACATTTTATAGCAAAGAAACTACGAAACATAGCAGGGCCGTCAGAAATAAAAATTTATTTATTGAATGTCTCCGGCATTTTATCGTCCGACGATTTAAGATATTTTTCCGGCGCTATCAAACATTCGTTTCAGCAGTCAGAACTATTTAATTCAGCTGCTAAGAATATCTTTGCCGCGCATAATCCACTAGGAAAAATACAGTTGCTCATTCGACATGCTATCGGACAACAAACTCCAGAATTTATTCGTAATTTTTTGCTGCAAAAAAATATAAAAGCTGAAATTACAAATTCGACACCTGAATCAGCAAAACGAGAAGTTATTATAATTGCCGAACTGATGCTTGCTAAGGATAACATTGAAATAGCTGTTTCGTTAGAAGGTGAAAAAAGACATTTACAATCAGCATCACTAAAGATGGATATGCATTCTGCTAATCTTGCAGATTCATTTACACCTCTTTTGGAAGAATTGCAAAAAAACATAATTTCTTGTATCGAAAAATATGGTTTTAGGGTTAAAAAGCAAGAAATTAAACTGAAGCGAGATATTTCCGTAGGAATTGTACCTTTAAAGAACGAAGCTATTCTTCCTGAACTTTTGTACTCAATTACATTCGATAACATTATCTTATTTATGTCTGTTACGTCGTTTAACTTAACTACGAATGACGTTTCTATCTGACATTTTGACCGTTGTTAACAGACATTCTATTTAACTTTTAAATCTACGATAATCTAATGGCTTATCAAATAACAGATCATTTGCCAATTTTGCGCCGTGACATACAAATTATTGCTGCCGGAGGGGAACATTACTATACTCTGACAGATACAATCGGATATGCCAAGCAATCATTGACTATGCCAAGAAGCGCTCTTGCAATACTCGAAATGTTTGACGGCCAAAAAAGCGCTTACGATTTGGAAATGTTTTTAAATGAGAAATATTCAGTTCAAATATCTTCAAATGAAATAGCGGTTTTTGCAGAGCGATTAGATAATGAAGGATATCTTTGCAGCAACGCTTTTGAAGCGCAACGACGCTGGATTGAAGATGAATATAATAAACAAACCATACGACAAAGCGTATGCGCTGGCGGAGCATATCCTGCTGATGCTGACGAACTTCACATATTCTTACGAGACATTATGTCGAAATCCAATGCAAATCACATAGAATTGGGCGCTTCTGGCATAATTGCTCCTCATATTGACCTCAATATTGGAGGTGCTGCATATGCACCTGCATATCAAGCAATAAGTAATTCTGATGCTGATTTGTTCGTTATTTACGCAACATCGCATTATGCTAATTACGATCTTGTTATCCCTACTGATAAAGATTTTGAAACTCCGCTTGGCATTGTAAGAACCGATCGTGAATTATTAGAACGTTTAAGAAGTCGTTTGCCATTTGAAATTACCAGAAATGATATTGCTCATCGCCACGAACATTCAATAGAGTTGGAGCTTATATTTTTACAGTATTTATTTCCTAAAAGAGATTTTACCATACTTCCTTTCCTTGTAACATCATTTGGAAATTATGGCGACGCACCTAATTGCATGGGAAAAACAAAGATCATAGCTGAATCTGTTAAAGAAATTGTAGAAAAATCCGGTCGAAAAGCAATATACATATCCAGCGGTGATTTAGGCCATATTGGACGAAAATTCGGCGATGATTTCAATGCTGAGGATAAGCTTGAAGAGCTTGCTCGCGAAGATGAGATTCTTACCCAATATCTTGCAGCGTGCAATCACAATAGGTTTTATTCACAAATTAGTGAAAATTGTGATAAATGGAAAATATGTGGCGCATCACCTAATTACATGTTGTTGGAAACGTTACAACCCGAGCGAGGTATTACGTTATCGTATGATCAATGGCATGAAAAAGAGGCAAAATCCGCTGTTTCGTTTGCTTCGATAGTTTTTTACTCTTAGATGTGATTATTGATGATTTAGTTTTTTACTAAGAACTTCGTAATTTTGACAATAGTTCATGTAAAAGGATTCAGTTATGCAATTCAATTGTGAATACTAGTTTTTCTTGCATTAAATGTAACTTTTTTATGCGATGCAAGATTTTCATATACTTGTAGCATAATAGTCCCACCAAATGAGATTTTATTTAACAAGATTATCAAAAGAGATGTAGTTTCCTTTACAACAATTTTCAATATTTAGAGTTACTTTTAAGCAGTCAATTTCTATAACATTCTTAAATGTATAAAGATTCTATAATTCAATTCAAGTAAATTTCTTGCTTCTAAATTGTGAATGCTAAGAAATCTTTTGAATTACATAACAAATGGAAATAAAGTCATGAAACGCATTTCATATATTCTTGCTTGCATACTGTTAATTTTTTCAGTGGCATATAGCACTAATGAAGAAAAAATAGCTGCAAAAGTGTCGTTATCGCCAATGTCTCTATCAGGCAAGGCGGGAGACACGTCAATCGTAAAATTGACAATAACAATTAAGAAAGGGTGGCATGTCTATGATCTTGATCAAAATAAACGCAATGAGAGCTCAACAAGCGGTGTCGGACCGAACCCATTAGAAATACATGCAAAAGGGAGTGCTATACAACTTGGCAGAATTAACGCACCAAAATCTCATACAGAATATGATTCTACATTTGGTGTGCAAATTGGGATTTATCATGGAACTATTGTCTTTGAACTGCCAATCGTTATAAAGCGAACAGCAAAAAAAGGAAGTTATGTTGATTCAATCACTGTCTTTCCACAAGTTTGTAATGAAGAGGGAATTTGCACTTATCCTGAGTTTTCTTTGCCTATAAAAATAGAGATTACAGAATCTGCTGCCGAGACATCTACTAATGAATCGAGAGATAATCAATCAAACGGACTGTCGCAGACCGAAGTAAATAACAAAGATAATAATGCATCTGTTGAAACTTCAACTGCAAAAAATGTAAATATTGCTACTACTAAGACCGAATCACAAACTGAAATTGAGCAGGCAAAACAGCGCGGCGTTTGGTCATTTCTGTGGTTTGCAATTACAGCCGGTGCTGGCGCTCTTTTGACGCCTTGCGTATTTCCCATGGTCCCGATTACTGTATCATTTTTTACAAAGCGTTCGGAAAAAGCATCCTCAAAAGGTTTGCGTGATTCCTTAGTATATGCTTTAGGCATAATAGGCACATTTACTGCATTAGGATTTATTTTATCGTTGATATTGGGTGCGACAGGAATAACCGATTTTGCCACAAACCCTTGGGTAAATATTGTAATCGCGGCTATTTTCATTGTCTTTGCATTTAACTTGTTTGGCGCTTTTGAAATTCAAATACCTCCAGCGTTGTTAAACAAATTAAATGCAAAGTCATCGCAAGGAGGAATCATAGGCGTATTGCTTATGGGTCTGACATTTTCACTAACATCTTTTACTTGTACTGTGCCTTTTGTTGGCTCTGCTTTGGTGGCAGCTGCAAAGGGAGAATGGTTCTATCCTATAATTGGAATGTTAGGTTTTTCAGGAATGTTTGCTCTGCCATTTTTTCTTTTAGCTCTTTTTCCTTCCAGATTGAACCGGTTGCCTAAAGCAGGTGGATGGATGAACAATATGAAAGTTGTCATGGGCTTTTTGGAAATAGCTGCGGCTTTAAAATTTATCAGCAATGTGGATTTAGTTTGGGGCTGGGGAATAATGCCTCGAGATATATTCCTTGCAATTTGGGCAGGCTGCAGCGCGTTAATTGTTTTGTATATATTAGGACTTTTTCGTTTGAAGCTCGATTCGCCTGTAACATTTGTCGGAACGCCGCGTGCTGTGTTTGCAATTATTTTTGCTTCAATTACAGTGTTTTTATTCAGCGGCATGAGCGGCAAATCGCTCGGCACGCTCGACGCATTTTTGCCGCCGCCTGATTATGAGCAGCATCTCGGAGGCGTTTCTGCGACTTATTCTGCATTATCGCCCAATGAAATTACGCCAGCACATGATAAAGAAATTTGGCTCTCGGACTACCAAACAGCTTTAGAGGAAGCAAAACGTGAAGGGAAACCGATTTTTGTTGATTTCACAGGGTTTACCTGCACTAATTGCCGTTGGATGGAAACAAACATGTTTCCTAAGCAAGAAGTGCGTAAGCTAATGGATAAAATGGTTAAAGTGCGGCTTTATACCGACCGTCGCACTGAGCCATACGCTACAAATAAAGCAATGATGCAAACAAGATTTGAAACCTTAGAACTGCCTTTGTATGTGATTTTATCGCCAGACGATAAAGTATTAGACACACAAGCTTTTACTAAAAATGAATCAGAGTTTGTTGAGTTTCTCAGCAAAGCATTTGCAAGCAGTAGTAATGCAAGCATAAATTGAAAGAAAAATAACAACTAAACTATACCATTTATTTATCAGGGGTTTTTTATGATTAAACGTCTTCTTTCTGCTGGATTGTTATCCATTATGATGACTTTTCCTTTGTATTTGGCATACGCTCAAACTGACGCAACATCATTAATGAAAAAAATGGAAACAATAGATGTCGTTTCCGTTAAGTCAGAATTTATTCCGAATAGAGGGCAATGGCCAAAGGAAGTACTATTCCTTGGACGTTCAAACAATGTGGATGTCTGGATTACTACTCACGGAGCCGAATTTGATATGTATCGAACTGATATGACCATGCCTCGAACTACTGAAGAGAGATTTGCATTTATAAGCGAAAAAAGAGAGTCGAAGATTCATCGTGTCGGTCAAAATATACGTCTTGAATCTTCCGGCGCTCCGGGCGCGGTATTCGGCATAAATCAGAATGCTGGCTATCGCAATTATTTTTTAGGAAACGATCGTTCCAAATGGACTACAAATGTGCCTATTTTCGAATCTGTGCAAATTAATGAAATGTATTCTGGCATTGATGCCGTCATTCAGTTCGAGAATGGAATGCCACGATACGATTTTATTGTAAAACCCGGAAGCGATCCTGCAAATATTGCTTTAAAATTTACAGGCGCGTCAGATGTTACTGTAGATGAAAACGGTTCTTCTATCACATTAAAAACTTCATTTGGCGATATTAAAAGCGGAAGGATTACGGCATATCAAGAAATTAACGGGATTAGATCGATAGTACCGTGTTCATTTAAGCCGAATAATGACTCTGATAATTTAATACAATTTAGAGTTGGAAATTATAATCAATCATATCCTTTAGTAATTGATCCTTTAATCTATGCCACGTATTTAGGAGAAAAAACTAATGATAAAATTGCAAGCATCATTGCGGATAAATTTGGAAATATCATAGTAGTAGGAGCAACTGATGCAGCAACATTCCCTGCAACAACAGGCGCTTACGATATCAGTTATAACGGCGGTCTTGACGGCTATATTACTAAATTTAATTCCGCTCTGTCCAATATTATTTTTTCAACGTATATTGGCGGCGGCGCTGATGATCAAGTGAACTCTGTATCACTCGATGACAATCAAAATATTTATATTGGCGGTGAAACTGCATCAACGACTTTCCCTGTGCCAGGCGGTTGGAAAACTCAGCATGCAGGACAAATTGACGGTTTTGTTGCTAAAATATCTGCAGATGGCTCACAGATTAATTATGGATCGTTCATCGGTGGAAGCGGCGTCGATCGCGTATTGTCAGTTACTTCAAATCAAATAGGAGAGCTTGCAGTGGGCGGTGAAACGAACTCCCCTAATTTTTCAACTGGCGGCACTTCATTATATCAAAAAACTCGTCAAGGAGCTTTTGATGGCTTTTTAGCTCGCTTTAAACCGACAGGTGCAAGCGTAGATTTTTCAACATATTTTGGCGGAAGCGGCAACGACCGTATAAGCTGCGTTTCGTATAATCCGGGATCTAGCTACATATTTTATGGAGGCGAGTGCAGCGATCCTCTTACTCAAG
The DNA here is from genome assembly GCA_039810485.1 of Chlorobiota bacterium. Taxonomy (GTDB): domain Bacteria; phylum Bacteroidota; class Ignavibacteria; order Kapaibacteriales; family UBA961; genus JADZAA01. The sequence goes on from JBDHXA010000008.1 coordinate 25,822, forward strand.
GCGAAAACACTTCATCGGGCGGCACTTTCCCTGTTCCAAGCAGCTGGTATCCATCACGAAAACCGTTTGATAATACATTTAATAACGGTGTTGATGGATTTGTTGGTAATATCACCGTAAATGGAAGCTTCAGCAATGAAGACGCTCAATTCAACAGCTATTTAGGATCTGATCTTGATGATAGAATCATAAATTTGGCAGTAGGACAAGATAATAGTGTGCTTGTAGTAGGAGCGACACAAATGGGGCAAAAGACGAAATTTCCGCTTCAAACTGGAGCTAGTAAAGGAGGATTTGACATATTTGTAGTTAGAGTGAAAGCCGGTGGCAAAGATTTAGTCGGAACCTCAACATTTGGCGGATCAAGCGATGATTTTGCAACTGCCATTGTTCCCGTTATAGATCTTCTTACCGGCTCTGCCGGAGATTATTATGTTGCCGGAACTACTGCTTCTACAAATTTTCCTACAAATGCAATAGCGCCTATTCAATCGCCGATTCAGCCGGTTTTTGGCGGTAAAACAGATATGTTTATTATGCGTGTCAATAGCACATTGGGCTCTGTTTATTCAACGTATCTTGGCGGCAAAGGCGATGATGCTGCAACAGGTATAATTGCAACCGACCGTGGTGATTTTTATGTGGCAGGAACTACGAATTCAGATTCAATAGGCGCTGTTTCCGACTCGTATAAAAGAAAATTATCAGGCGGAACTGACGGATACATAGCAAAAATTGTAGTAACAGGGCAAATAGCATTGACCGCTCCAACTACGGGAGCGTCTTTCTGCCCAGGAGGAGCCGCTCCTACAAATATTACTTGGACACGTCAGGATCTTGATCCATCGAATGAAGTTAAAATTTTTGTTACTTCAGATGGCGGAGCAACTTGGAACTTTATTGACTCGACTGACAAAACAACGTATGGATGGAAAATACCTGCAAATGCAATTCCAGCAAATAATTATCGCATACGCATTGTTCATTATTCAGGTTTGAAATCTGAAAGCGGTAATTTTACAGTATTAGGACCTGCATCAGTGGCAGAGCATCCTTCTGGCGAAACAATTTGTCCTGGGGAACCAGTAACTTTGAAAGCCAAAGGATCGGGTTCGGGAAAATTAGCTTTCCAATGGAAGAAAAATGGGACAGCTATTAATGGAGCGCGCGACTCTATATTTACAATAACATCTGTGCAACCCAAAGATTCCGGCGAATATACTGTAGATATCAGCAATACATGCTTTACTGCAACAAGCAAATCTGCAAAAGTGATTGTAAAACCTGCAACCAAGATAACCGAGCAGCCAAAAGGCGCAACTATAAAAGAAGGCGCTTCATATACTTTTACGGTAAAAAATGCTGGCCTTAAATCAACATATCAATGGTATAAAGACAACTTCCTGCTTCTTAATCAAACGTCAAGCTCTTATTCAATTTCTTCAGCATCTCCAGGAGATGCCGGAAGCTATACTGTGAAAATAGCAGGCGAATGCGGTACTGATTCAAGCGTGGCCGCAATATTAGCAGTTGAAGCTGCTAGCGGAGTTGAAGAAGCGCTTTACGTTAAAATTCGACCGCAAATTATTGCCCAGTTAGATGGAAATGATGTAAATGCTATCATCACAACTTTAATGCAAGGTGCTTGCGAAGTTTCGTTTTCTGATAATTCAGGAATATCTATAGCAAAAAATTACTTTGGAGGAATGCCGAATGTACAACAAAGCATGAAATTTAATGCTTCATCACTCTCGTCAGGAGTCTATTGGATTGTTGTAACTCAAAATGGCATAACTAGCTCGTATAAGCTTTCGATAGTTAGATAAATCTTTCGCTAATAGGAGAATATATACAATGCCCCGTCTATTGTTTGAGTCGGGGCATTTTACTATTTACCTCATAGAACATCAACTAGTGTATTTGATGCACGGAAACAGTTCGCTAAATATTCATATCACTATACTAAAAAGTGATGCTGCACTCATAAGGCGCTATGAAAATATTATAATCAGTGATAAATTTCTATGGCTAATTCTTATTTTTGCGATGTAATTTATTAAAACCAATTACAATTCACATTTTCTAAAATTAAGTTTGATAATGCAAAAAGATCATACTTTGCGCGAACGGCATAAAAAAGGCGAGCCGACTGCTTCGTTACATTTGGCATTGAAAAAGTTATGGGATATTTTGTATCGTTCCGGAGAACTCGTTATCGCATTGCGCGAGGATAACAGTCAGCTTGCTGCTACAGTAGGCAGGCTAGAAGCTGAGATGGAAGTGCGCCGCCAAAATTATGATGATCTTGCAGTGCAATTTGCGTGTATGCGAGAGCAAAATCTCGATTTTGAACAGCGTATGGCTGATCTAAAACAACGAGAAGATATTCAAATTAAGATAGATAACGAAGCTATTGTAAAAGACAAGCATATTTTAAATCTGGAAAAGCAATTGTCTGAATTGACAAATGAATTACATAACAAGCAAGAAGAAATACATCATCAAACCGACGCAATAGCATATAGGGATAAACAGATTGAACGGCTTGAAAAAACTGAACGCGAAAATAAATCATTGCATATGCAGTTAAGCGAAATTGAACAGTTTCGCATGAATATGGAAATTATGCAAAAAGAATTGGCTCGACGTAATGCAGAGCTAAATAGCCGAATGAATGAAGTGCAGCAATATCGAAATCAAGTTGCTGAATTGGAAAATAAAACATTTCGCATTCCTAAATTAGAAAATGAAATAACTTCATTCATGCAAGAAATAAATGCGCTTAATGGAGAAATACTGCAATTGCAGAAAACTCATCATCAAGCGTCCGAATACAGCCGGTTATTTGAAATTCAACAAGCTACGCTTGAAGCATACTCGCAAAAAAACCTTGAATATAATGTTCAGCTTACTGCTCGCAGCAAGGAGTTGGATGAAATACGAAGTCAACTGATTGATTTAGAGCAAAAACTTGCTAATGAGCGCACTGTTACCGAAAAATTGCATGTAGAGCTTCGATCAGCCAGAGAATACGAAGCGCAGATATCCCAGCATTTGGCATCATTGGAGCAATATGCAGGGCAAGTGGTGGAAGTTAAAAAAATCAATCATAAACAAGAAGAGCAGATAAACGAGTTAACCGAATTAGTAGGACAATCCGAGACGGCTCTGAATGCAGAAATAATTGCTAAAATAGAAGCTCAGGAAACCGCTCTTATAATTTCAACAAAATACGAGGCAATTTGTGCTGATCTTGAAATTAAAGAAGCAAAAATTGCCGATATGGAAGGCGCAATCATTGTCTACAAGCAAGAAGCAGAGCAAGCGGAAACTAATGTTGCAAGATTAGAAAAGGAAAATACAGCGCTTCAAATTGCAATAAATTCATACGAGTCAGCCAAATTGTCATTAGAGAATGATCTTTCTCAACAAAAACTTGTCATTGAAGAATTAACATCCAAACTTTCAACTGTTCAAAATAATGTTGAACAACTTAATAATAAGATTAAAGAAAGTCAGAAGTTCATCAATGAAAAAGAACAAGTGTATAATAAGGAATTGGCTGCAAAAGAGACATGTATCGAAGAAGTTAAAAATATGGTAGAAAATCGTGAAAACGAAATTGAATTATTGCGAAATGAAAAAGAAGTGCTTATTTCCAAAACTGCGAATGACGATGCAGAACATAAAAAAATAAATAATTCTTTAATTGAAACATTGGCTGTCAAAGATGCCGAAATAATGCTACAACAAGAGAAAATCGGTGCTAATGAATACGAAATAAATCGGTTAAATAATGAAATTAGAACTTTAACAAAAAAGTTTTCGGATATTAAAGAAACATTTATACAAGAAAAAAACACTTTGGTAGATAATTTGGCTGTTAAGACAGATGAAATAGCTAAAATGTCGAAAGAAACTGCTGATGCTTGGGAAACTGTAGACAAACAGCGAGGAATACGCGAGGCAGAAAAAGAACAGTATGAAGGAGAAAAACAATCCTACCTTGCAGAAATTCGAGAGAAAGAAACAGAAGCGAAGCGTTTAGTAGAACGCATTATGCTCTTAGAAGCAGATTATGCTAGTGAGAAAAAACAATCGGTGCAACGTATTGCATCTATTCAAATGCAGCTTGATGAAGCATTAGCTCAACTCGTAGAAAAAGATTTGCGAATTGAGTCGCTTGCGGCAATATCTGAGTCAATGCGCGATGAATTGGAGCAAGGATTTGTCGAACGACGTGCAAAAGAAGCTCATTTGCGTGAAGAACTTGAACAAGAATACGAAAAAACGAATGAATTAGAAAAGCAGTTAAAAAGAATGGCAAAAGATAATACGGTGCTGCGTGAATCAGTAGACCAACTGCAAATACAATTGACAGATTTTGCTAAAAAATTGCAAGAAGAGAAACAATCAGTAAAAAGAATAAATGAAAAATCAAAAGAAAAATATAATGCTTTGGAAAAAGAAAATTCAAAACTTGCCGACATGGTGGCTGTTTCACGCGAGGCGCAGAAAGATATGTCGCGCCTGAATGATAGAAATGTTGAATTAGAAGCCGAGATTAATTCTTTAACTAATGAATTGAGCAAAACAAGACAAATACTCTATCAAGCGCATCATAAAATAGATGATCTGCAATCTTTAACGCCTTCCATACAATCGCTTCCAGCAGGCGAACAGAGAGATAAAGTTCTCAATAAAATAGGGGATATTCTTTCGCGGCTAGAGGGAGCGCTGCAAAATGAAGAGTAGAAAAGCTTGATGAAAACCTCCGTTCTACGCTGAAAACATTTGAATGTTTCAAAGCAAAACGCTTTAATGCCGCCTAACATTCTAAAATTCTCTAAATTTGCCTTGATATTAGTAACTTTTTCTAAAAAAGTCGCGTCTTAGGCGCGAGCCGAAAAAGTTGATGGACTAAACCGATAATTTATATGTCGCTCTCAACTCGTAAATTGAAAGAAGATGAACTTGAATCAGCGGTAATTGCATTAAAAAAAGGCAATAAATCTGCTTTTCAAGCGCTTTACGGACATTACGGTCAGATCATATATCGGTTTTGCTTAAGGATGTTGGGCGATAAGTCAGCCGCACAAGATGCGTTGCAAGAAACTTTTATCAAAGTATTCGAAAATGCTTCTACTCTCAGAAATAATAATTTATCATCTTGGCTTTTTGTCATTGCTCGCCGCTCTTGCATTAATTATATCCGGAATAACAAACGTCATGATTTGTTCATAGAGGAACTTTTTGTTTCAACGAGTCAAGATTTAGATTTCGTGATGAAACAACATATAAGTCAAGCATTGCAAACTTTGCCTATATCTCTAAGAGAAGCATTAATATTGCGCGAATTTGAAGGATATTCGTATCAAGAGATTGCCGAAATTATCGGCATAGATATTTCGCTTGCCAAAGTTCGCGTGCACCGCGCTCGTATTGCAATGAGAAAGATATTAGCTCCAATTGCTCAGGAATGGTATGAAAGCTGATATTTTTATATCTAAATATTTTGACGGCGAGCTTACTCGCCAAGAAGACAAGAAATTCCGTGAGTTGCTTGCAAACGATCCGCTGGCAAAAGATGCATTTGATTCTGCTATGGCTGTTCATATTGCCATGCACGACACGAAAGAGCATGATTCTTTAACCGAAGATGAGCTAAATTCAATCGGATTATCTATACTTTCAAATATCCGACAAGTATCTGTTCGGAGCAAAGCATTGTCACGTTTGTCTTTTATTAACAATCTGTCATCTGTCGCTGCTATTTTACTATTCGTCACAATGCCGATAACTGACAGTATTATAAATAAAAATAGTAATTTTGATTTTTTGGCAATGAACGTGTCTTGTGAAATGCAGATTCAATCCGATAAAACTAATACTTTTTCTGAAAACTCGGTTCCGCTTTTCAAAAAGCAACACACTAAATATATTCAAAAGAGTGGGAATGATAACGCTGCTTTTAAAAATGCAGAAAAAGCAAATGACTTTTTTGGTTCTCAGTCATTAAATCAATCGTTAGATTTGCATCAGTCTAATGATATTGCGGCATCAGTTGTGAATAGTAGCTTGTTTGAACGAGAAGAAGTGGCTGTGAAATCTTTTGAAAATGCGCCAAACAATCATACATTACAATCTTCCTTGAACTATAAAGACCAGTTTGAAGCAGTTTATGAAAGGCATGATAGAAAAGAATATGCCGACCCCTCAATGCTCCTTTTTGCAGGAAGCACTTCAACAGAAGTTCAGCTTGCAACTTTTTTAAGCAATGGAATTCTAAAAGTTGGCGACAACGTGAGTGCCGCAGCAACATCTGTTTCTCAAAGTATTGGTTATTTAGTGAGCAAAAGTGGGCGAATCGGACTTGAAGTCGGCTATACAGATTATTCGGTTGCTGACGGTGGAACTATTTCTGTTCCAATTGTAACAGGTCGAAATGGCAAAGGCGGAGTGCAAGATGCCGGCGACATTAATTTTGAAAAATCACCTCAACAGTTGCAAAACGGGAGCCATTATAACAAATATGAAACTCAGTCCATAAGTTTTATCAAAAATAAGATTGTTTGTTGGGGTTCTGCCTTCTACGAGCAAACTTTATTCGAAAATCATAGCTTATCTGTAAATGCTCGAATTGGTGCAGGCGGATCTTCAGAAGGACCAATGGCTTTTAGTCGCGCTTATGCTTTATATGCCATTACACCAAAATTTTTCATTACAGTAGGAGCTGATTCGCGAATTCAATACTTGCAGGCGCCGATGAACGAGGCATTGCGGCAAGAAACAAGTACGGGTGTTTCTGTTATATATGGTCTGCAAATAAAACTATGATTTTAAGATACTTAATAGATCAGTAATATAATATTACCATACTTTTTATTTATGCGGAGAATGTTTATGAAAAAAAACCTACTTTTTCTGCTGCTTGCTGCCATATTGTTGCCAATGCCGGCTCTTGCTGGCATTTATGGAACTTTGGCTGGCAAAGTAACTGATAATGAGGGGAAGCCATTAGTCGGAGCAACTGTAAGAATTGAAGGTACTACACGCGGAGCCACAACAAAATCCGGCGGCAAATATACAATTATTAATGTCAATCCGGGTTCATATACGGTAAGCGTTACTTTTGTAGGATATAAAAAGTCGCTCAACGAGCGCATTTCTATTTCTGCCGACTTGACTACAGATCTCAACGTAAAATTGATGCCGGAAATTAAGACAACTACCGAAATTGTAGTTACCGCCAAGCAAGAAAATAAAATGGTAGACGATAAAGTCGTTGGCACAAACCGTAATATCCAATCGGAAGATATTACTAAAATTGCTCGCGATAATGTGCAGTCTGTTGTAACTCTTTCAGCAGGTGTGCAATCAGACGGAGGAGGATTTGTTGTGCGCGGTGGTCGCGCTAATCAAACGCAGATTCGAGTCGACGGTTTGGATGTAGGCGATCAGTTTACCGGCGGCTTTGGGAGCGCAGGCGCAACTTATTCTCCGACAGTTTCATCGTTCGCCGTTGAAGAAATACAAGTGCTTACCGGAGCTTTTTCGGCTGAATATGGCAATGCTCTCAGCGGTGTTGTTAATTCGGTGGTTAAATCAGGAAGAATTGACAGATATGAAGGAATGTTGAGATATAGCACCGATTTGCCGAGCTTATTCGGAAAATCTATTGACGGCATACAGTTACAGGGAAAGAATCAAAATCAATACGATTTGAATTTCGGCGGACCTATTCCGCTTTTAGATGGCGCTACTTTTTTTGTTGCAGCTAAATATGCTCATGAACAATATAGATCGAACCGGCTTGGCGTAATTGATCCATTAGGAAATAATTTGGGACAAATCGCCGGTCAAGAATCATGGGTTCAGAATCTAAACGGAAAGTTAAAATTTTCCATGAATGCCATTACGCTCTATATCGGCGGATCGTTCGGCGTTTCTGCTGTAGAAACAGGGAGCTGGTCATGGCTTTATGCTAATGATCCTTCAGTTAAAAATCTGAGGTTAGAAAACGGTCGTGTTGTTGGCGATACAACGTTTATTCCTGAAAGCAGAGCAAAATCCCCTGTATACAACCAAAATATTAACAGCGTTTATGCTCGAATAAATCATATTCTTAATGATAATATGTCGTATGAGTTTACTGTATCGCTTAATTCAAATATTACAAGAAACGGAAAACGAAGCAGTTTTGACGCTCCTAGTTTGATGTCGTCCATTCCCATATATGAACCATTAGATCAATATACCACTGAAGGAACATCTGACAAATTAGCTCTTCAGCCGGGGCATGACAAAGCCATTGATGTATTTCAATCTTTTACAAAAGACCAGCTGACTGCAGATGGAGCAAGAATTCTCAATTATAATCTGCGCAATAACTTAACTGGTTATATTGAAAATGGAAGCGACGCTTCCGGGACAAAGAATGCCTATGGACTTTCACAATACTTTGATCAGCACGGCAATGAGAGAGTTCTTGATTTCCGACGTCAGAATTATTGGCAATTCGACGGTTACTTTACTGCTCAGAATATACAGACAGGCGAGGTTAACCATAACTTCAAAACAGGATTTGAATTAAGATTATATGAAAATCGCCGGCATTACAATAGTTTGCCATGGGATCCTAACGGGTTCTTCGATATCTACACCGATGAATTTGGCGGAAATATTTATGCCGACAGCGCTAACGTATACAATGCAACTAGCAAGCCAAAAAAACCGGTTTCTGCTTCATTCTATGCGCAGGATCAAATTACTTATCGGGGAATAATTATAAATCCGGGTATTCGCTTTGATTATTTTGACGCAAATTCTCAGTATCGTCAGCCTGATTTGCCGTTCAGCTCAATTAAAAATATTTCCACATTCCCAACGGCAACACCGAAAATGCAAGTTAGTCCCCGTGTTTCAATTGCCTATCCTATCACGGAACGTTCTAATATGTCTATAAGCTATGGCGTTTATTTCCAAATGCCACAGATGAATTATCTGTACGATGCTTTTAATACAGACGTTCTCAGAGGCAATCAAATTATAGGTAATCCAAATCTTTCTGATCAGCGAACCAATCAATATCAAGTTTCGTTTAATCAGCAGCTTACAGATGAATTTGCTTTTGACGTAGTAGCATATTATAAAGATAGCTATAATTTAGTTGGAACTGCTTTCGTCGGATCAACAGAGGGATCGTATTATCGTTATGTGGTTGCAGAATATGCAACAAGCAGAGGCGTGGAAATTACGCTTGACAGACGAGCCACTCCTAACGATCATTTTTATGCAAATCTTAATTATACTCTTGCTTTCAGCAATACTTCAGCTTCAAGTGCTGAATCAAACTATAATCCCGAATTTGATCCGTACACCAAAAAGAATGTATTGCCGCTTGCAGAGTATCCATTCTCGAATGATCGCCGCCACTATATTAAAGCACTTTATGGCTTTAATTGGAAAAAAGATGAAGGCCCATCAATAGGTGGCATAAAGTTCTTAGAGAATGCAAGCATCAATTTTGTAACCGAATATAGAACCGGTTTGCCATTTACATTATTAAATGCCAAAGGCGCTATCGTTGGCGAGATAAACGGCAATCGCTATCCTTCTTTCACACAAACAGATCTTCGCTTGCAACGCGCCATTCCTCTAAGCGATATTTTCGGCGATGGAGCTGGTAATTCCGTCATAGAAATATTTCTTGATGTAAAAAATATTTTGAATCGTACTGCTGCTACTGCATATTATCAAAGAAGCAATGATCCTGACTATGATAATAATACTCTTAACAGACAGCCCGGCGATTTCTCGAGCACTGCTTGGGTAAAAGACCCAAGTCCAACTGATGCAACATCTACCAGCACAGGGCAATATGATTTATCTGGTAATAGATTGTATAGTGCTCAGGCAGATTTTGATAAAGATGGACAGGTTACTCAAATAGAAAAATTTCAAGCTTATCAAAAGTATGTAAATGATGTAATAAAACTGCGAGGCAATTACCAGCTTCCTCGTCAGGTTTACATTGGTGCTATGTTCCGATTCTGAGATTGAAACATCTTTTTTTTAACTGAAAATAATAAAGATTAACTGAGGAATAAATTCATGAAAAAGTATTGTGCGTTATTAGCCGTGTTATTTGTACTATCCTGTTCTTTTGTTACTGCTGGAACAGCGGATATGTATAATAATAGCGGTAAGACAAAAGAAAAAAAAGGCGGTGAACAGACGCTTCGAGCAGCTGCCGGAAGATTTGATGTGCAAAGAAATCGTGTTAGTAATTTAGATTTTTTTAACTCAAATTACGGCATTTTTGCGCATGATGTAGTAACAGGTCGCGGAGGCGGTATATGGCCGCGCGGCTCAGTAAATCAATATATTTTTGCCGGCGGTATCTGGATTGGCGCCCTTAAAAGATTGAATCCTACAGATACATCGTTAAAGAAATTATGTTTGATAACCTATAATCCAAATTCAGGTGTATCGTGGTGTGTTCCGGGACGCATTTCTGATGGCGATAATATTTTTGACGATGATGACATGGTAAAAAAATACCGTGTATATTTTCAAACAGACTTTTCAACAACAGGCACACCTTATAGTGTAACTGACGGGCCTAATTGGCCTGTTTGGGACACAAGTCCGAATCCATTGGATACGCTCAAAAAGGACAGATGGCTTGGAAGTTACGTAAATGATATAACTGCGCGCAATCCAACTTCTTACCCAAAAGGTCCGGCATTTATCTCGCAAGAAGACGTATTCTCGACTTTCAAGGATACTGACTTAAGCCGATATGAAGGCGGAGCGGTAGCTCGCAAATCACAAGGATATCCACTGCGATTACAATTTGAAAACACAATCTATTCCTGGGGCTTCGGCGATTATGCTGATTTTGTATTTCTTAAATATACAATAATTAACACTTCGCCTGACACACTTTATGAAGTATGGCTGGCTCCTGCCTATGATATGGACATTGCATTGCTCACGAATTCACAATTGGGAGCTTCAAATGACAGAACACGCTTTTATTCAGAAGAAGATTCATTAAATCTTGCTGTGCAATGGACAAATGGCAATCAAGGTGAGCGTGGTCGTGGATTCGGATATATTGGATTCGATTTTCTTGAAAGTCCAGCAGTTGATCCTCAAACGGGTTTTATTCGTCGTGATAAAAAGTATTATAGCTCCAACGAACAACTTGGGCTAAAAACATTTCGCAACTGGGTAATAGAAAATGACCCTACAGAAAATTCTCAACGTTATGATTTTATTTCTCAAGGTACGAAAGATGGAGATACAGAAGCTGGTGATAAACGCTTTCTTATGGCTTCTGGTCCATTTACTTTTCTGCCCGGCGACACTGCCCGCACTGTTGTAGGAATTATCTTTGCCGCAACTGCAAAAGGTGGAGATGCTGACGGCACAACCGAAGATCTTGCTGAAATGGTAAGAAAAGACAAATTTGCTCAGCAAGTTTATGATAATAATTTTGATGCCCCTAAGCCGCCAGATGAATGTAATGTAACATATCGCCCATTGAATAATGCTATTATGGTACAATGGGACAATTTGTCTGAAATGTCAGTAGATATGCGCGAAGGCGGTTTAGATTTCTTGGGTTATAAAATATATCGCGCTCGCCGGGACGATCTCGATTCTTTTGATGTAGATATTCGGCCGCATGCCGGTACTCAACAACGTGGTATGGGACCTTTTGGCTGGAAGCAAGTAGGACAATATTCGCTACCATTACCTTTTCTTAAATCAGCAATTCCAAGTTCGGCTTCCTATGGAGCTTCAAAGTTTGATTCGGTTAGATTAGTACGGCAACTTGATTCTGTAACATGGGAAGTTGAACGTTTTCCCAATTTTGCCGATGCTTCAAATCCTTTTGGAGTAAAACCTTGGAACCAATATTTTGCGTCGCTTCCTCCGGCTGAATTACAAGCTTTATTAAGAGGAAGAATTACCATAAATGCAGCTAAAGATACAATGCCACCAAAATGGAATAATAAGAATGAAATTATACCGAATTGGCCGGCTGTGCAAGTTAATGGATTAACTATTCGTATTCCATGGAACCCTAATCGCTTTACTCCTGTTGCGGGAAGAACTACTGTAGCTGACTCTATTCTTTATAACCAAGTGTTCCAGCGCATAAACAGTTTGTTGTATAATGGCACCGCTTCAATGGATTTTCCAAGTTTAGATCCAAATTATACTTATATTCAAAAGATTAGACAAGAAGTAATTGCCCCATATATGGATAGCATAACTAGTCATAGAACATTTGTTGATTTGGGCGATGATAATGGCGATGGTATAATTACTAATGATCCTGATCCGACTAAAACTGAAAAAATTCTTAATAATATTGATTATTATTACCAAGTCCGTGCTTATGATGAAGGTGATTATAAAATTAGAACACCCCAAAAAATGAATACGGGCATTGATGGTAAAAACCAGATAAAAGCGTATGCTTTAGCAGGTCCTCCGCTTATTGGAGGAGCAGCACATATTGAAATTATATCACAAGATAAAGATAAACTTGGCGGTCTTTATAATTTTCAATTTAACGTCAAAGATAATCAACGTCTTAATCAATTGTTTGTTACTAATGGAGTTGGACACGATTTAGAACTCGAATTCCAACCTTTCTGGCGCACTTTCCCTTATCCTTTGCCTTCCCAAGCGACGCCTAAACCGGCAGAATTCGGAATATATGGTTTGACAATGATTCTTAGAGACAAGACTACAAATGCAGAACTTTTTAACGGCATTACACAACTTGAGCCAAGCTTGTGCTATTATGGTTATGGAACAATAAAATTATTCTCAGAAAATGGCGCTCGCTATATTATGTCAGATTCTGCAGTAATAGACCCATTAACTGGAAGTAACAATACAATCGGCATTATTGATGATACAACTTCAACTATACGTAATGGAACGTTTACTACTTTTTCTGACGGCTCAAATAATAGTTGCTATACAGCACAAATGGGAGGTTCTGCACGACAAACACTCGATTTTGGTTTTGAATATGCAATACAGCAGCATGGCGGATTATTTAGACCATTGCAAGCAGAAATATTACAGGCAAATTCTGGCGCTAACACAATATTGAATTTTGCTACAAATTCAGTGCAAACAACGCAGAATGTGGACACTATACCAGTTGGAAACGGTTACGTACGATTTGTGCAAGGTAGCTTTAATAATGGACCTGCTGTCTATGAAGTTGAATTTTTGCCCGGTTCAGTAATGCCTATAACGCTAACGTATGACAATGGCGCCTCAACAAAAACTTTTAACGTGCCTTATCTTGAAGTCAGCGTTAAAAATACTGCTTCATATCAGCGTCCATCTGACGATGGGAAAACTACGGCAACTGTTTCGTATCCCGGAGTAGTTCCTCATTTTACCGTTTCACCTCTTGCTGCTCAAGAATTGCCGGATGTGCGAAATGTTCCAATTGGTCAATTTAACTTATCCTCAGCAGCATTTGTAAATGGTCGTTCGAAAGACGGATTTTCCGACAGACGAAAGCAATCTGCCCGCGGAACTAACGTTCAAGGACGATATTTGCTAAGCGCTGTTGACGGTGCTGATACAGTTGATTTTGTAAATGTTTTTGCTGCATCGGGAATGCAATTTGTTTCTGATTTTTCAAATAAGTCCGGTTTTGATCAATCAAAGGGAGTGTGGAAACAACAGGACTTTGCCGCTTTCTCAGAAAAATTAAAACGCGGTGAAATAAAGGACTTCCAAGCAGGCGATAAAATTCGTTTCACTGTAGGCGGCGGTGCGCTTGGCTTCCCATTGCCCGGTGCTAAAATAACTGCAAGAGTAGTACCAAGCGGTGCTTCTGCAGACCAAATAACCGATGATTTGCTCAATCAGATACTTGTTGTGCCGAATCCTTATTATGTGAGCCATCAAGGCCAGCGCTCGCCTAATGACGCTAAGATCTATTTTACTAATCTTCCTTCGAAATGCTCGATAAAAATATTCACTATCAATGGTGATTTAATTCGCACAATGCAGCACGACGAACTTACCTCGCCCGAACCCAATAAATATTCGATGGAAATATGGGATTTGTTGTCGAGCAATCGGCAGCGCGTGTCGAGCCAAACGCTTATTGCACAGATAGAAACGCCAAATGGCGCAAAAGTATTGAAGCCATTTACCGTTGTTGTAGGCGGCGCTCGCCTGATACCAGAATAATTTTCAATGGTCGGCAATATAAAATACATATTGCCGACCTATCATTCTTCGATATTATTTCCATGGAGATATTTATGAAAACACTTACTAAGTTATTTATATTTTTGATTTCACTGACTATTTGCGCATTTTCTAATTCTCTGAGAGCTGAGGATAACGTTATTGCAGCATCATCCGGAGAGTTTAGCAAAGTAGGGGCTGCTGGAGCACAGTTTTTGAAAATTGGGGTTGGCGCTCGTGCAACCGGTATGGCCGGTGCTTTTACAGCAATTGCAAACGATCCTACTGCACTTTATTGGAATGTGGCAGGCATCAGCGATATTAGCAATTTAGCTGTTGCAGCAAATTATACTCAATGGTTTGGCGGATTCTCGCATAGTTTTGCCGCAGGTGTCGTTCCATTGGGCAAAACCTATCGCGCAGGTCTATCTTTTATTTCCTTCAATAGCGGGAATATACCTATCACGACGATAGACGCTGATAAAGGCACTCGCGGTTCTTACTCAGTTGGCGATTTTGCTATAGCCGGCTCTTTTGGGGGATATATTACCCAACAATTTGCTTTTGGAGCTACGTTAAGATATAATGCCAGCACATTTGGAACTTTATTATCTGATGGAATATCATTCGATCTCGGAACGCTTTATCGTTCTGGCTATAAAGGCATGTCATTTGGATTTTCAATACAAAATCTTGGAGGAATGCAAAATTATACTGGACAAGATCTTAATACATCCATAAAAATTGTTGATGCGCTTAATTCTTCAAAAGTGCAAACACAAATGCTCACAAATCCTTATAATATTCCTTTGACTTTTCGAGCTGGAGCTGCTTTTGATATTATGAGCATTATCAATGACGTAGATAATACGCCCGACAATGCAGATGATAAATTAACTGCTGCTGTTGATTTTGTTACTTTGTCTGATACTCCTGAACAGTTAGCATTTGGCGCTGAATATACCTTTATGAACCTGCTGTTAGTGCGCGGTGGTTATCGTTTTGGTCAAGATAGCTTTGGACTTGCTGGTGGTGTAGGATTTCAGTATCTTAGCGGCGATTTTAACGGGCAAATTGACTATTCCATCAATCCTGTTAAAAATATTGGCTTGGTTAATCGTATTGGCTTATCAATGAAATTCTAAAATTGTAAGACGATTTTCAATTAAAATTAGCCGTTAAAACGTCTGTTTCAACGGCTAATTTTATTTCACATAACATAGCGCATGAAAAAAATAAATTATCACACAGCATTGGCTGCACTTTTATTATGTGTTGCGCTAGGAGCAAACGCAAAGCCATTGGACTGCACTCTTGATTTTGCAAGATTTCGCGCAGATGAATCAAAAATTCAATTGGATTTGCACTATTCTTTTCCTGATACAGCTATGAGCTATGCAATACAAAACGATGGAACATATCTCGGCTCGTTGTATTGTAAAGTAGAATTGTTGTCTGCATTGTCATCAAAGCCAACAACAAAAGAATGGATTATTGACAATGCGTCTAATACTGAAGTAATGCAGCATATTCGCAATTTAGTTGGAGTAAAATCTTTTGTGGTTGATCCGGGTGATTATATAGTACATATATATATTCGCGATCTGAATGATTCTACGACGAATGCAGAACGTTCATTCAAGGTTACTTTAAATAAAATATCTCGCAACCGTTTGGTTGTAAGCGATTTGCTGATTGCATCGTCAATAACACCCATATCTGAATTAAAAGATAATAACAGCCAGCAATTTGTTAGAAATTCATATTTCATTGTTCCAAATCCACAAAAGGAAGTTATTGGTTCAGATCCGCAATTATGGCTGTATTCAGAGTTGTACAATGTGCAGCAGTTTCTTCATGATTCTCTTACAGTTGTATATCGCATCTATGACGGCGCACACAGGCAAGTGCAAACAACATTGTTCAGAAGAGCAATACAAAGCGATATACATATTGAATCAGTGCATATTCCTGTTGACACATTGCCAAGCGGATTATACTATATTACTATGACAATAGGAGAGATAGCTGCAGTAGACACCGCTTTTGCCCAATCGAAATTCTATGTGTTAAATCCTAACCGACCGCCAAAATTGAAAACAATTTACTCGGAAGATGAATTATTCCTATCAAGCGAGTTTGCAACATTATCAGATGACAGAATAGAAGATGAATTCCAAAAAGCAAAATACATAGCGACAAAGCAAGAAATTGAATTATATGCAAGTTTGACAGAAACTCTTGCAAAGCAAAAGTTTATGTTTAAATTTTGGCGAGGGCGCGATCCTCTTCCGGAAACTTATATCAATGAAAAGTTGGAGGAATATCGTGATTTGATACGATATGCGGATAAAAATTACTCTAATATGGCTGTAAAACAAGGTTGGAAAACAGACAGAGGCCGCATATTGTTAAAATATGGCAAGCCAACTCAAATTGATAAGTATTATACCATTGCGGACACACGCCCTTATGAAATATGGTTTTATTCTCATTTGCAGGGAGGCATTCAATTCAGTTATGTTGATAAATCAGGAATAGGCAATTTTATTCTGGTTCATTCAACAGCCATGGGAGAAATGCGCAATGATGATTGGATAAATCTTTATGTAAAAACAGCTGGCAGCGGCAGCGGCGTTGATTTGCCATCAACGCCTAAATGAACTCAACTCGCATGATAGAATGGATTTTGGCGTCAATCGGACGACTTTGCGGCGGAAGGCGCAAGAGAGTGCGAAAGATATTCGGCTCTATTCTCGCTTTTATTATGCTATTTGCCGATAGAAAGCGTTATGCAATTACTCTTGAGAATATCAGCAAAGCATTTCCAGAAAAAAATAAGAGTTGGATTAAGGAAACAGTTCGAGCCGCTTATAGTAATCTTGGCATTGTTTTCACAGAGATAGCTGCATTCCCATACATCTCTGATGAAATTGTCAGAGAAATGATATCTTTCGATAATCTTGAGATTATTGCAAAAAAATATGTTGAGAAAAAAGGGTTGATTTTTCTGTCAGGTCATTTTGGTAATTGGGAACTGATGGCTTATGCCGCAGGAATTATCGCGGGAATACCAATTACAATCGTTGTCAAACCCCCAAAAAATAATAATATTGCAAATCTTTTGAATAGAAATCGAACACGAGGCGGCAATCTTGTGATTCCTTATAATAAGGCGGCAAAAACAATAATGTCAACTTTAAAACAGGGGAGAGCTGTAGCAATGCTGGCTGATCAAGCAGCAGATGCAGACCGTGATATTTTTGTTAATTTCTTTGGGAGACCTGCGGTTACTCATGAAGCTCCTGCTGCTCTTGCCCTGCGCTTGAAAGCGCCTATAATATTTGGCTTTGCTGTGCGCGAACCATCAGGAAAATACAAAGTTCATATTGATGAAATACAGCACGATGATTTAATATATTCAGCAGAAGGTATAAATGAATTAACAAGACGTCACGCAGCATATTTGGAAATGGCAATTCGAGAATATCCGCATTTATGGGTATGGCAGCATAAACGTTGGAAATATGCTCCTTCTCTAACAGAATGTGGAGATTAAAACCAAATAAAGCAATGAAAAATATTGCTGTCATACAAACCGCATTTATTGGCGACATTGCATTATCACTTCCATTGCCACAGGCAATTCGCAATACAATTCCAGATGCGAATATTACTTTTATTACTACGCCGATGGCAGCATCGCTTGTACGTTGCGCAGATGCTGTCGATGAAGTGATAGCTTTTGATAAGCACTTTGAAAACAAGAAGATTACCGACCTGATTAACTTTGCAGAAAAGATAAAAAAAAGGAAAATCGATTGTGTCATTTCTCCGCATCGCTCTTTGCGTTCAACGTTGTTGTCTTGGTTAATAAAGCCAAAAGTTTCAGTTGGATTTTTGAATGCAGCGAGTTCTTTTTTGTATTCAAAACGAGTTGCTTATCATATTTCATTGCATGAAACTCAACGAGTACTTGCATTGCTATACGCTTTGCCGGAATTCGCAAATTTGGATTATGTTCCTAAAGTTCAAATAACAATTCCAACAGAAGAATGTAAAATTGCAGACGGCCTTTGGGAACACGCAGGGTTGCACAATTATAATGTAATTGCTATTGCTCCCGGCTCAACTTGGGCAACAAAAAGATGGCCTGTTTCTCATTTTATACAGACAATTCAGGAAATTCAGAAGCGTAATTATCAAGCGATTCTGTTAGGAAGCAAAGAAGATGCTGCTATCTGTGATGAGATTCATAAGGAAACGGATGCAATATCTTTTGCCGGCCAGACAACATTGCCTCAATCTATGAAAATATTAAAGCATTGCAAAGCAATTCTGACTAATGACAGCGCCCCAGGGCATTTAGCACAATTGGTAGAAGTCCCTTCTGTTACAATATTTGGCCCGACCATTCCGCAATTTGGATTTGCTCCAATTGGAGAGCATAACCGCATTATTGAAATGCCAAATCTGTCATGCCGCCCATGCGCTATCCATGGAGGGAAAATCTGCCCTATTGGTGTTCATGAGTGCATGAATAATATATCTCCGCAAACGGCGCTTTTAACTTTGTTTCAACTGCTTGAAACCATTTCAGTATCTAGCAAATCGAGTAATTAAAGCACGAAATTTCGTAATTTTCCACTATTGGATCATTTAAAAATCATTTTAATGAAAATGCGGCAATCTTCAAAACAGAGTTCACCACGGAAATCAGGTTCAGCTCCATTCAAAAGAGATGCATTTCAGTCAAAAAGCGTCTCAAAAAAAAGAGAATTAATCGTGCCTGAAAAATTCAAAACCTCTAAAACGACCAAATCAACAGATAGAAATTTTACTCCTTACAGAGATGAATTTTCGCGTCGCAATTCTTCAAAAAAAGCGTATAAAGAATTAGATGACGAACCAAAAATTAATAGAAGAAAAGAAACTGAAAACAAAATAAAAGAAAAGAGAGAATCAGGTGTTCGCATCAATAAATATTTGGCAGATGCAGGACTTGGCTCGCGCCGATATGTCGAAAACATGATTCTTGAAGGTGCTGTAAAAATTAATAGGAAAATCGTAACCGATCTTTCAACGCGAGTATTGCCGGGAAGTTTTGTAACAGTTAACGGAGAACCGGTATCAGATCGCAAACACATGATGTATATATTGTTAAATAAGCCAAAGGATACTATTACAACTGTTAGCGACGATATGGATCGCACAACTGTAATGGACATTGTAAGAAAAAAAACAAGAATTTATCCTGTCGGAAGATTAGATAGAAATACTACCGGCGTTTTGCTTCTTACCAATGACGGCGAATTGGCTTATCGTCTTACGCATCCAAAATTTGAAATAGAGCGTGTGTATAATGTAACTCTTGACGCGCCGCTTGATTTGCAAGATGCAGCGTCTATCAGTCGCGGAGTAGAGTTGGATGACGGGCCAATAGGCGAATGTGAAATATTTGTTAATCCTGACGATAGAAAAAAAGTTGCATTAGGAATTCGAGAGGGACGAAACAGAGAAGTGCGCCGTCTTTTTGAAGTTTTTGGATATGAAGTCATGCGTCTAGATCGCAAGAGTTTTGCAACGCTGACAACTCGCGGTTTAGCCCGTGGAGAATACCGTAATCTCACACAAAATGAAGTGATAGAATTAAAAAAACTTGTAGGATTGGATAAAGAGTATGAAAAACCTCATAGAAGCATTCGCCGCAATAAATAAAATTGCAGCATTAATTATTATTACGTTTAGCATTGCTGCGTTGCCTATTGTTTCCTTTGCTCAATATCCTAACGAGGAGAATGATACTCAGGTACGAATATCGAAGGACGTAAGTTTGCCTGATTATATAGGCGTTCCTCACGACGTATCAATAATGTGTCATGATTTTTTTAGGTATTTAGTAGCAGGCAAAGCTGAACTTGCTTTTGATAAAATTTTAACAAATAGCCCTATTGGCAATAAAAAGGAACAAAATGCAAAACGTGTTGCCACATTTAATAAAGCAGTAGAAGTTTATGGCGCTGCAAAATCGCATGAATTATCAAGTGTGGAGCAGGTAAGCGAATCATTGCTTAAAATACGATTTATTACTCTTCACGAACAATTTCCATTGCGATGGTTTTTTACATTTTATAAATCTCCTGTTCGTGGCTGGATTGTCATTAATATGACATTTGACGATGATATTGAATATCTTTTTTCAAAAAATTAACATGGCGATTCTTTCAAGTTAATTAGTCAATTCTATGGAAGCAGCTGAAATGGAATTTAAACGCTCCCTGACACTTTTCGACGCAACGATGCTTGTTGTTGGTTCGATGATTGGTTCAGGGATTTTTATTGTAAGTGCCGATATGACGCGCACGCTTGGATCGGGCGGCTATCTATTGCTGACGTGGGTAATAACAGGTGTTTTAACTCTCATTGCAGCATTGAGCTATGGCGAACTTGCCGGCATGATGCCGAAAGCCGGAGGGCAGTATGTATATTTGCGCGAGTCACTTGGCGCTCCTGTCGGTTTTCTCTATGGCTGGACATTATTTACAGTAATACAAACGGGCACTATTGCGGCAGTTGCTGTCGCTTTTGCCAAATATGCCAGTGTGTTGCTTCCGGCTTTGAGTGAAAATAACATTATATTAACGCTGGGAAGTTTCCATGTGTCTGCAGCGCAAATTGTTGCAATTATCTCTGTTATAGCTCTCACCGCATTAAATATTCAAGGAGTGAGAATTGGAAAATTAGTGCAAAATACTTTTACTGTGACTAAAACAGCAGCATTGCTTGGCATAATTGCGTTTGGAATTACAATTGGCGTTAAAACCGATGTGTTTTCGTCGAATTTGCATGAATTTTGGACTCCTATAAAAACGCTAACCGAAAAATTATCTAATAATCAATCACATATAGTTGGAGTAGAGCCGCTGTCGGGAATAGCTCTTCTGATGGCAATAGGCACTGCTATGGTAGGATCATTATTTTCAAGCGACGCATGGAATAATATTACATTTGCTGCAGGCGAAGTTAAAAATCCGAAAAAAACGATTCCTCTCGGTCTTTTCTTTGGAACAGCCATAGTTACAGGATTATATTTATTGGCAAACATTGCTTATTTGTTTCTGTTGCCGGTGAATGGAACGCCAGAAGCTACAGATGTGATTGGTCGAGGAATACAATTTGCTCAGAATGATCGAGTAGGCGCAGCGGCCGCAGAAATTTTATTTGGCGGAACCGGTGCCGCAATAATGGCAATTCTCATAATGATTTCAACTTTTGGGTGCAATAATGGACTTATACTTGCTGGGGCGCGTGTGTATTATGCAATGGCAAAAGACGGACTTTTTTTTAAAAGGGCAGGAGAGCTAAATAAAAGCGGAGTGCCTGCTTTTGCACTAATTACACAAGCTGTATGGACATGTGCTTTGTGTTTGTCTGGAAGTTATAACGCACTGTTAGATTATGTCATCACGGTAGTTCTCGTTTTTTATATTTTAACAATTTCAGGTGTTTTTATTCTTCGTCGAAAGCAGCCGGAGGTCGAACGACCTTACAAAGCTTTTGGCTATCCAATACTGCCATTTCTCTATATTATTGCAGCTGCTTTTATCATCTTTTCACTGCTCATTCATAAAACAAATGAAGCAGGCATTGGTTTAGCCATCGTGATTGCAGGCATACCGGTGTATGCAGTATGGCAGAAGAAAAACAAATCAGATAGCAATAGACTCGTTTAAGATTTATTGTTATTACGCAGATTCAACAGTGAAGTGCAACGGATGAAATAAATAAAGAGTTGGTTTAAGTGTCATAGTTCAACAACC